>NZ_JBEOMB010000008.1:0-143627 GCF_046000175.1 Rhodoplanes sp. SY1 | reverse complement strand
GGCGCCGCCGCCCTGCGGGCGCGGCGGCTGCGGGCGCGGGGCGCTGCTCTGCTGCGGCGGTGGCGAGGTCGGCTCGGACTTGCCCTCGGGACCGTGGCGGCGCTTCACCTTCTCGACGACGACCGCCTTGGTGCGGCCGTGGCTGAAGCTCTGGCGCACCACGCCCTGCTCGACCCCGGGACGCTTCAGCGTCAAGGTCTTGGGCTGCGCGACCGACAACGTCTTCTCGCCAGGATTCTTGGTATCAGTCATTACGATCCTAGTCTCGGGCCGGGTTCACGGCCATCTGCCTGTCGCCCCGCGGATCGGGGCCACCCGTTCGGAACATTTCGAGCATGCGCCAACGCCCCAGGACCGCCTCGCTCGCGCGCCCGGGCAGAAGGGCAGCATGTATCACATTTGTCCGTGCGAGTGCCAAATCCAATTCGACGGATTCGAACGAACAAATGATCGGAAGCGGCCGGTCGGCCGCGGCGGGGCGTCGCGCCGCCAGCGCGTCGACCTTGCGGACCCCGTCCGGGCTGGCGTCGCGGGCCCGCACCAGGCCGATCGCGGCGCCCGACGTCAGCGCCGTCTCGACCTTGGTGTAGCCCGCCACCACGGTGCCGGCCTTGTGGGCGATGGCGAGCGCGTCCAGCACGGCGCGCTCCAGCAATCGCTCGGTGTCGTCGGCGAGGCCGGCCTCGGCCGTCGCCTTGCCCTTGAAGGCGCGCTTGAACGCGCCCTGCTTGATCGCCGTCACGAGCGGCCCGCGGGCCGCCGTCACCCAGGCCCCGCGGCCGGGCAATTTACGCTTGATGTCGGGCACCACCCGGCCGTCCGGGCCGGCGACGAAGCGGATCATCTCGTCGATCGGCCGGACCGTGCGGGTCGCCACGCACAGACGCTCCCGCGCGGCGGCGGCCCCTTTCGGGCCGCCGTCCAGCAGGGTCTCGTCGGTGTCGCCCACCTCGATCCGGGCCAGCATCGCGATCTCGGTCCTCCGTCAGGCCTGCGGCGCCGCGGCGCCCTCGCCTTCGTCCTCGGCCTCGCCTTCGCTTTCACCCTCGGCGCCCTCGTCGGTCTCCTCGGACGGCCGGGCGAGATCCTCCTCGCTGATCCAGCCGGCCTTGACGCGGGCCTGCATGACGATCGCCTCGCACTCGTCGCGCGACAGCTCGAAGCCGTCCAGGATGCCGGCCTCGCGCTTGGTCTCGCCGTCCTTGCGCTCGGTCCAGCCGGCGAGGTCGTCGGTGGCGCAGCCGGCCAGGTCGTCGACCGTCTTGATGCCGTTCTCGCCGAAGGCGACCAGCATCCTGCCGGTGACGCCCGGCACCTCGCGGACCTCGTCCTCGACGCCCAGCGCGCGGCGCTTCTCGTCGTACTCGGCCTCGATCTGGTCGAGATACTCGCGGGCGCGGGTCTGCAGCTCCTGCGCCGTCTCCTCGTCGAAGCCCTCGATCGAGGAGATCTCCTTCTCGTCGACGGCGGCGAGGTCCTCGACCGAGGTGAAGCCCTCGGACGCCAGCAGCTGGCCGACCACCTCGTCGACGTTGAGGGCCTCCATGAACAGCTTCGAGCGCTTCTCGAAGTCGGCCTGGCGGCGCTCCGACTCCTCCTGCTCGGTGAGGATGTCGATGTCCCAGCCGGTGAGCTGCGAGGCGAGCCGCACGTTCTGGCCGCGGCGGCCGATGGCGAGCGAGAGCTGCTGGTCCGGCACCACGACGGCGATGCGCTCCTTGTCCTCGTCGAGCACCACCTTGGCGACCTCGGCGGGGGCGAGCGCGTTGACCACGAAGGTCGCGATGTCGGGCGACCACGGGATGATGTCGATCTTCTCGCCCTGCAGCTCGTTCACCACGGCCTGCACGCGCGAGCCGCGCATGCCGACGCAGGCGCCGACCGGGTCGACCGACGAGTCGCGCGAGATCACGGCGATTTTTGCACGCGACCCCGGATCCCTGGCCACCGCCTTCACCTCGACGATGCCGTCGTAGATCTCCGGCACCTCCTGGGTGAACAGCTTCGCCATGAACTGCGGGTGGGTGCGGGAGAGGAAGATCTGCGGCCCGCGCGGCTCGCGGCGGACGTCGTAGATGTAGGCGCGGATGCGGTCGCCGTTGCGGAACACCTCGCGCGGAAGCATCTCGTCGCGCCGCACGATCGCCTCGCCGCGGCCGAGATCGACGACGACGTTGCCGTACTCGACCCGCTTGACGATGCCGTTGACGATGTCGCCGATGCGGTCCTTGTACTCCTGGTACTGCCGGTCGCGCTCGGCCTCGCGCACCTTCTGGACGATCACCTGCTTGGCCGACTGGGCGGCGATGCGGCCGTATTCGAGCGGCGGCAGCGTGTCGGCGATGGTGTCGCCGACCTGGGCGGCGGGATTGTGCTTGCGGGCGTCCTCGAGGCTGATCTGGTTGGCCGGGTTCTCGACCGCCTCGACCACCAGCATGTGCCGGGCGAGGCGCAGCTCGCCCTTCTTCGGGTCGATCTCGGCGTGGACGTCGGTCTCCGAGCCGTAGCGCGAGCGCGCCGCCTTGGCGATCGCATCCTCCATGGCCTGGATGACGATGCTGCGGTCGATCGACTTCTCGCGCGCGACGGCGTCCGCGATCTGCAGAAGCTCGAGCTTGTTGGCGCTGACGACAGCCATGGATCAGTCTCCGTCGGTGAGCGGGGCGGCCGGCCGTTCGGCCGCGGCGGCTCCGTCTCGGGTCGCTTTGCGGGATTGGATGCGTTCCTTGCGACGCGCCGCCCGCTCCTGGCGCGCCTCCTTCTCGTCCGCCTTGCCGCGGCGAAGCGCCTCGGCGATCAGCGCGTCGGTGAGCACGAGCTTGGCGTCGGCCATGTCCGGGATAGGCAGGAGAACCTCCTGCGTCGTGCCGTCGCCGCTCTCGATATGGAGCCGCGCCGTCTGGCCGTCCAGCCCGGCGAGCGTGCCCTTGAAGCGCTTCTTGCCGCCGACCGGCAGGGCCATCTCGATCTTGGCGAGATGGCCCTGCGCGCGGGCGAAGTCGACGCGCCGCACCAGCGGCCGGTCGATGCCGGGCGAGGAGATCTCCAGCCGGTACTCGCGATCGATCGGGTCGGTCTCGTCGAGGATCGGCGACAGGGTGCGCGACACCGCCTCGCAGTCGTCGATCTGCATGGTGCCGTCGGCGCGCTCGGCCATCACCTGCACGGTGCAGCCGTCGATCCCGGAGATCTTCACCCGCACCAGCCGGTAGCCCAGCGTCTCGAGCACCGGCACCACGATTGCGGCGACCCGCGCGGCGAGCCCGCTCTCGGCGATCAGCCGCGGCTCGTCGAGCGCGCTGTCGAGCGGCGCGCGGTCGATGGGCGCGCTCTCGGCTGCGACGTTCGCCGGGACGGTGGCGTCAGTCGTCTCTTTCATGCGGGAACCGGCCATAGGGAAACCAGCGGGTCCTTTTCGAAGTCGCGGGCGGACAGTCGCGTCAGGACACCTCGCCCCCGGGCCGGGGCGCAGCGACGACGACCGGCCGGCCGCAAGTAACAAAAAAGAGCGGGTCCCGGGCGGGCCCCACTCTCAAAAACCGACCTTGCGATCGTTATGAGGTGTCCTCAGACGACCGGGACTATAGCGAAGATCGCCGATATCGCAAGTGGAACCGGGCGCGGCTGCGTGACCCACCGGGAACGGCCCGAACTCGCCCGGTCGGGTGGGTTTCGAGGTATGGTCGTGCGGGCGGCCACGACGAGGGGAGGACCGGATGCGGGAGGGCGAGACGACCGGGACGGCCGAAACGGGGATGGCGGCGGGCCTTCGGCCGCCGCCGGTCGATCTGTGGTTCGAGTTCGCCTCGACCTATTCGTATCCGGCGCTGATGCGGATCGGCCCGCTCGCCGCGGCGGCCGGGGTCGCGGTGCGCTACCGGCCGTTCATGCTCGGGCCGATCTTCAAGGCGCAGGGCTGGGACACCTCGCCGTTCGTCATCTATCCGGCCAAGGGCCGCTACATGTGGCGGGATCTCGAGCGGCTGTGCGCCGATCTCGGCCTGCCGCTCGTCCGGCCGCCGGTGTTCCCGGTCAACAGCCTGCTCGCCGCACGGATCGCCCTGATCGGGCTCGATTCGGCGGCTGCCGGCGCGGCCGCCGGCGGCCCGGCGCGAGACAGCCCCGGCTGGGGCGAGGCGTTCTGCCGCGCCGTGTTCCGGGCCGGATTCGGCGAGGGCAGGGCGGTCGACGACCCGGCCGTCCTCGCCGACCTTCTCGCCCGGCTCGGCGTCGATGCGGACGCCGTGCTGGCGCAGGCCGCGACGCCGGAGGTGAAGGCGAGGCTGCGCCAGGAGACCGAGGCGGCGCAGCGCCTCGGCCTGTTCGGTGCGCCGACCATCGTCACGGCCGACGGCGAGCTGTTCTGGGGCAACGACCGCCTGGAGCAGGCGCTGGCGTGGGCCACCAAGCATCCGCCCGGTCATGGCCGGGCTTGACCGGCCATCCATCGTCTTGCGCAAGCCCTTGTGCAAGAAAGCGTATTTCGAACGTGAATGGATGCGCGGGGTGCGCCGCATAGGCGCTTAGTTTAGCCCCGAAGCCTATCCGTCGTCATGCTCCGCGAAGGCGGAGCACCTAGTACGCCACAGCCTTTCGGCTGAAACAACGAACGCCGGTGGATACTGGGCCGTCCGCCTGCGCGGACGGCGACCACCGAGAGGCAGTGCCTTCACGTCTAACTTAGCGCCTATCGGGCTCGACCCGCGCACGACGGTGTCACCCCCCGCGGCCGACGCCGGAACACCAGGTAGCAGGGCGTGCGGCCCTCGCGGATCGCCTTGGCCTCGTAGCGGGTGCGGGTGAAGCCGTCCCACGGCTTGCGCCAGTCGTCGGCGCGCTCGGCAGTCCACTCGAAATCGGGCGCGCGCAGGAGATGCTCCAGCGTCCAGGCGGCGTAGTGTTCCCAGTCCGAGGCGAAGCGGAACGCGGCCCCGTCGGCGAGCAGGTGGGCGAGCGTCGCCACCGTCGCGTCCTGGACGAAGCGGCGCTTCCAGTGCCGGCGTTTTCGCCAGGGATCGGGGTAGAGGAGGTCGACGCCGGCGAGCGAGGCCTCCGGCAGCCAGGCCAGAACCTCGGCGGCGTCGCCGTGATGGATGCGGATGTTGGTCAGCCCGGCCTCCTCGACATGGACGAGGAGCTGGGCGACGCCGTTGACGAAGCCCTCGCAGCCGATGAAGCCGGTCGCCGGGTCGGCGGCCGCCTGGGCGGCGAGATGCTCGCCGCCGCCGAAGCCGATCTCCAGCCGCACCTTGTCCACGGGCGGATCGAACAGATCGCCCAGCCGCACCGGTGCCGGGCGCGAGACGTCGAGCGCGAGGCGCGGCAGCAGGTCGCCGAGGAGACCGGTGTGGTGGCGGCGCAGCGTGTGGCCCTTGCGGCGGCCGAAAAACGCGCGCGGCGGCGTCGGGGTCGGGTCCAACGAAAGCAGCTCCATGGGCTCGGACTGCGTAGGGTGGGCAAAGGCGCGGAACGCGCCGTGCCCACGCGGTCCTAGCCGGCCGCGAACCGCGTGGGCACGGGCCGCCTTCGGCGCCCCTTTGCCCACCCTACGCGTGACGGCCGAAACGAGAGAAGCCGGCGAAGCAGAGCTCCGCCGGCTTCCGATCGGAGACGGGCGCGCCCGCGGGTCGGCTCAGCCGACCGCGCTCTTGAGCGCGTCGACGAGGTCGGTCTTCTCCCACGAGAAGCCGCCATCGGCGTCCGGCGTGCGGCCGAAATGGCCGTAGGCCGAGGTGCGCGCATAGATCGGCTTGTTGAGGTTCAGGTGGGTGCGGATGCCGCGGGGGGTGAGGTCCATGACCTCGGCGGCGGCGCGCTCCAGCTTGTCCTCCGGCACCTTCCCGGTGCCGTGCGTGTCGATGTAGATCGACAGCGGCCGGGCGACGCCGATCGCGTAGGCGAGCTGCAGGGTGCAGCGGTCGGCGAGGCCGGCCGCGACGATGTTCTTGGCGAGATAGCGCGACGCATAGGCGGCCGAGCGGTCGACCTTGGTCGGATCCTTGCCCGAGAAGGCGCCGCCGCCGTGCGGGGCCGCGCCGCCATAGGTGTCGACGATGATCTTGCGGCCGGTCAGGCCGGTGTCGCCGTCCGGGCCGCCGATGTGGAACTTGCCGGTCGGGTTGATGTGCCAGATCGTCTTGTCGTTGATCCAGCCCTCGGGCAGCGCCTTGCGGACATAGGGCTCGACGCGCTCGCGCACCTGGCTCGACGTCATGTCGGCGACCAGGTGCTGGTGCGACACCACGATCTCGCGCACGCCGACCGGCTTGCCGTGCTCGTACTGGACCGTCACCTGGCTCTTCGAGTCGGGGCCGAGCACCTTCTCGACGCCGGCGTGGCGGGCCTCGGCGATCAGCCGCAGGATCTTGTGGGCGTAGAACAGCGGCGCCGGCATCAGGTCGGGCGTCTCGTTCGTCGCGTAGCCGAACATGATGCCCTGGTCGCCGGCGCCTTCTTCCTTGTTGGTGCCGGGCTGCAGCGCGTCGACGCCCTGCGCGATGTCGGCCGACTGCGGATGCAGCAGGATCTCGATGTCGCAGGTCTGCCAGTGGAAGCCGTCCTGCTCGTAGCCGATGTCCTTGATGGCGCCGCGGACGACGCTCTCGATCTGCTCGTTGGTGACCGAGGCGGGGCCGCGCGTCTCGCCGGCGATCACCACCTTGTTGGTGGTGGCGAGCGTCTCGCACGCGGCGCGGATCGCCCACGGATCGATGCCGGCCTTCGGCCCCTCGCGATAGAAGAGGTCGACGATCTCGTCGGAGATGCGGTCGCAAACCTTGTCGGGATGGCCTTCGGAAACCGATTCGCTGGTGAAAAGATAGCTCGCGCGGGACACGTTCGACTCCACAGCCCGAGACGCGGACCTCCGCGTCGCCCAAAATTCGGCGCCTGTTCTTGCAGCGTCCCCCTGCCCGGTCAAGACGCAGACCCGGCGATCCGCCGCCGATTCGGCAAGCGGATCGAGAAATTCCCGGCCGTCGCACCGCTCGATTCGCAGGCGCCGGCGCCGGCGGGGGGGCCAGGCCGGGTCCAAAAGCACGAACGGCGCGCCTTTTGGGGGCGCGCCTGGGTCGTGTCTCGCGATGGGGGCTGGTCGGAGGACCGCCCCAGGCATCAATGCTCGGCGGTCTTGCCGTTGCCGTTGCCGTTCTCGACCGGCTCGCCGGCGATGTGCTCGACCAGGTCGACGATGCGCCGGCGCAGCTTGGCGTCGTTGATGCGCATGAACGCCTTGGTCAGCGCGAGGCCGTCCGAGGTCGCCAGGAAGTCGGAGATGTAGGCCGGCGACGGAGCCTCGGCGAGGCCGTCGGTCGGGCCGCCGTCACCGAGATCGGGGGCACCCTCGAAGAAGAAGGCCACCGGAACCTGCAGGATGTGAGCGATCTGCTGCAGCCGGCTGGCACCGATACGGTTCGTCCCCTTCTCGTACTTCTGCACCTGCTGAAAGGTCAGGCTGAGCGCGTCGCCGAGCTTCTCCTGGCTCATCCCCAGCATCATGCGACGCATACGAACACGGCTCCCGACATGCTTGTCGATGGGGTTCGGAGCCTTTTTGGCCATCATTTTCTCTCTCTCCTCATGTCCCCGCCGACCACCTTCTCGTCCACTCTCTCGTGCGATGCAATCACAGGACTGCATAGCTGTTCCAAGCACCAGCGAAACAGAATCAAAATCGTTCTGAATTGGAACAAAATAGACACTACCCTCGTTTGAGAGGGCTTACCAATGCAAGTTGCTGAACAATGAAGTAACTTGCTTGATCAATCGGATGATATCTGCCGGGTACCATGTTCAACACCGGGCAGAATTTGTCCGGGGGAAGGAATTTCGGACAGCGTTGCGGGCGCGGGCCTTGCCCGGACTATGTAGCGCCCCGACGTCTCCGTGTCAGCAGGATGGTACCTGTTATTGTGGCAGTTTCGACCGCACCCGACGCAGGACGGGTATGCACACGGTAGGGCTGTCGACAGGCGAGACTCGTCGGATTTCGCGACACTCTCGCGGCGACCGCACAGACTGCTGCACAACGCTGTGACGATACGCCGCAATGGCTCTCGTGGTCTAGTCCGGGCTCGCCCGGATCAACGCGTGCGGCGAAGCAATCGGACACGTCGACGCCATGCCGACGCGATCAATGCGAGCACGACAACCGCCGTCACCGGAGCGTCGCCGGTGCGGGCGTAGGGGGGCGGCGACAGCGTGGCCGGCAGGCGCGAGTCGAGGACCCCCTCGCGGCCGAGCCCGAGCTGCGCGACGATGCGGCCGGCCGGATCGACGACCGCCGAGATGCCGGTGTTGGCGGCGCGCACCAGCGGCAGCCCTTCCTCGACGGCCCGCATCCGGGCCTGCTGGAGGTGCTGATAGGGCCCCGGCGAGAGGCCGAACCAGGCGTCGTTGGTGACGTTCAGGAGCCAGCCCGGCCGCACCCCGCGCGGCAGCACGGCGTGCGGGAACACTGCCTCGTAGCAGACCAGCGGCACGAAAGGCGGCGCCCGCGGGCTCTCCAGCGTGCGCAGCCGGTCGCCCGCCAGGAAGCCGCCCGGCACCCGGACGAGCTGCTCGATCCCGATCCGCTGCAGCAGCCGGCGCAGCGGCACGTACTCGCCGAACGGCACCAGATGCACCTTGTCGTAGATCGACAGGATCGAGCCGTCGTGGTCGAACACGTAGACCGAGTTGTAGGCCTCGATGTTGCCGGGCCGCGACGATGCGGCGAGGCGCGCCGCCCCGGTGATCAGCACGGTGCCCTCGGGCAGCAGGTCGGCGATCGCGGCGAGCGCGTCGGGCTCGCGGGCGACGAAGAACGGGAACGCCGATTCGGGCCAGATCAGGTGGGTGGCGTCGGCGACGCCGCGCGAGCGCTCGCCGGTCGCACGGTTCGACAGCGCCAGGTAGCGGCGCATCACGTCGGCCTTGGCGGCGTAGCTGAAGCGCTGGTCCTGCGGGATGTTGGGCTGCATCAGCCGCAGCCGGGGGCCGTCCACGAAGGTGGTCGGGGCGAGCGCCAGCCGGGCCGTGCCGAACGCCGCCAGCGCGACCAGGAGTCCGAGGGCGATCGCCGGCAGGAGCCACGGCCGCCGCGTCTCGGCGGGCGGGTCGGCGAGCGCCGCCGGCGCCGCGAAGATCAGCACGGCCAGGAACGTCATGCCCCACAGGCCGACGAGCGCGAAGCCCTGCGCCAGCGCCAGCGGCTCGGCGAGCGCGTAGCCGAAGGCGTTCCACGGGAAGCCGGAGAGGATGTGCCCGCGCAGCCATTCGGTGGTGGTCAGTGCCGCCGCGAGCGTCACGATGCGGAATGCGCCGGGATCCCACAGGGCGCGGGCGAGCGCGAAGCCGGCCGCCGTGAACAGCGCCAGCCCGGCCGGCAGGATCAGCACGGCCGGCACCAGGAGCGCGCCGAACTTGTCGGCGTCGACCAGGAAGGCGGCGCCGATCCAGTAGAGCCCGGCGAGGAAATAGCCGAAGCCGAACCACCAGCCGGCCGCCGCGGCGGCGGCGACGCCGTTCCAGCGCCCGGCGCCGGAGCCGTCGATCAGCCAGACCATCACCGGGAACGTGATCAGGAGGGCCGGCCACAGGCCGAGCGGCGCCATCGCGAGCGTCGAGGCGGCGCCCGCCAGCAGCGCGATCGCGATCCGCCGGACCCCCCAGGCGAGCACGATCGGCTGCGCGACCCGGGAGATCGCGGCCGTCACCGGCGCGGCGGTCACGACGAGGCGGCGCCGCGGCGCGGCTCGGGGCCGGGGGGACCGGCCCCCTCGGGCGGCGCCGCGCGGGCCTCGGACGAGGTCTCGCGGCGTGCCTCGCGGCTGCGCCGCTGCTTGCTGCGGGTGATCTTCACCCGCTTGACCCGGCGCGGATCGGCGTCGAGCACCTCGATCTCGAACGGCTCCGGGCCGGGCACGATCTCGCCGCGCACCGGCACGCGGCCGACCCGCGTGACCAGATAGCCCCCGATGGTGTCGACCTCCTCGGCGGCGTCACCGACGTCGAACTCGGCCCCCACCGTCGCGGTGACGTCCTCGAGCGGGGCGCGGGCGTCGGCCAGGAAGGAGCCGTCCGGCTGGCGCACGACGCTGCGCGCCTCGTGCTCGTCGTGCTCGTCCTCGATGTCGCCGACGATCTGCTCGACCAGATCCTCGATCGAGATGACGCCGTCGGTGCCGCCGTACTCGTCGATGACGAGGGCGAGATGGACGTGCGACGCCTGCATCTTGGCGAGCAGGTCGAGCGCCGGCATCGACGGCGGCACGAACAGGATGTCGCGCACGATGGCGGCCTCGGCGAGCGGCATCGCGAGGTCGATGGCGCGCAGATCGAGGTCGGCGGGGAATCGCTTCTTGCGCTTGGACGTCGGCGGCGGCGTCGCGGCCCGGTTCGCCATGAAGGCGACGAGGTCGCGGATGTGCACCATGCCGACCGGATCGTCGAGCGTGTCGTCGTAGACGACGAGGCGCGAATGGCCGGCCTTCTCGAACACCTTGACGAGCTCGCCGAGCGAGATGTCGCGCTGCACCGCCACGATGTCGGCGCGCGGTACCATGATGTCCTCGCTGCGCCGCTCGCGCAGGCCGAGGATGTTCTTGAGCATGGTCCGCTCTTCGGCCGAGAAGCCCGAGTCGGCGTCGGCCGGGGCGTTGCCCTCGAGCAGCACGGCGATGTCGGAGCGCACCGAGCCCGGCTTCCAGCCGAACAGGGCGCGCAGCATGCGCTGGACCCAGCCCTCGCCGGCCTCGCGCGGCAGCACCTCTCCGCGCAACGCAGGCACCGCGACGCCGCGGGCGTCGTCCGCCGCGACGGCAGGTGGGTCCGCCGCGGCGCTGCGGGACTGGCCCGCCGGCTCGTTCGGTTCGCTTCGACTGGGAGGTTCGTCGGGCATGATGGCTGCTGTCAGGCGCATTCGCGTCCGGCGTAAGGATCGGGGATCGCGAGCGACGCCAGAACGTCGCGCTCGCGGGCCTCCATGGCTTCGGCTTCGGATTCGGTCTCGTGATCGTAGCCGAGAAGATGCAGCACGCCGTGCACGACCAGATGACCGAGGTGATGGGCGAACGGCGTGCCGTCGCGCTCTGCCTCGGCCCGCACGGTCTCGAAGGCGAGCACGACGTCGCCGAGCAGCACCGGCGCGGCGTCGTCGCCGGCCGCGCCGGTCGCGCCCGGCACGGCCGGGAAGGACAGCACGTTGGTGGCCGTGTCCTTGCCGCGATACCTCGCGTTGAGCGTCTTCACGGTGGCGTCGTCGGCGAGCACGACGGCGAGCTCGCGGGGGCCGAGATCGGCCGGCAGCGCCGCCGTGACGGCGCGCAGCACCTGCGCCTCGGCCTCGGGCTCGGCCGCCCACAGCGGCGACTCGACCACCACGTCGATGGTGGTGCCCTCGTGCTCGATGGTGGCTCCCGTATGGATCGGGTCGGGCGTCATGCGCCGTCCTCGCGCTTCCGTGTGGATTTTCCGCCGGCTCCGGAGGCCGCCGTGGTCTCGCCGGACCTGATGGCGCCGTCCCCGCCGGTCCGCGTCGCGGCGGCCCTGTCGTAGGCGGCGACGATACGGGCGACCAGCTCGTGACGCACCACGTCGGCGGCCGAGAACGTCACGGTGCCGACGCCCTCGACGTCGGCGAGCAGCTTAAGCGCCTCGGACAGGCCCGACACCTGGCCGGGTGGCAGGTCGATCTGGCTCGGGTCGCCGGTGACGATCATCCGGGCGTTCTCGCCGAGCCGGGTGAGGAACATCTTCATCTGCATCGAGGTCGTGTTCTGCGCCTCGTCGAGAATCACGGCCGCGTTTGCAAGGGTTCTGCCGCGCATAAATGCGAGCGGCGCGATCTCGATCTCGCCGGTCTGCAGGGCGCGCTCGACGATGCGGGTGTCCATCAGATCGAACAGCGCGTCGTAGATCGGCCGCAGATAGGGATCGACCTTCTCCTTCATGTCGCCGGGCAGGAAGCCGAGCCGCTCGCCGGCCTCGACGGCCGGGCGCGACAGAATGATCCGGTCGACCTCCTTGCGCTCGAACAGGGCGACGGCGTGCGCCACCGCGAGCCAGGTCTTGCCGGTGCCGGCCGGGCCGGCGCCGAAGACGAGCGGGTTCTTGCGCAGCGCCCGCACATAGGCGTCCTGGGCCGGCGTGCGGGCCCGCACCAGGCGCTTGCGGAGATTGATCTCCTCGAAGCTGACGCGCTGGGCTGCCGCGTCGAAGTCGAACAGCGAGCCCTGCGCGATGGCGAGCCGGATGGCGCCCTCGACGTCGCCCTGGCCGAGATCGTGGCCGCGCTGGAGCTGTTCGTAGAGCGTCTCCAGCACGCGGCGCGCCTGCTCGCAGGCGTCGTGCGGGCCGCCGAGCGTGACGTGATTGCCGCGCGAGTCGGCGGTGACGCCGAGGCGCCGCTCGATCAGCGCGAGGTTCTGGCCGTACTGGCCGAACAGTGCGAGCGCCAGGCGATTGTCGTCGAAGGCGAGCACCATCTGCGCCTCGTCGGAGGGCGGCATCAGCGGTGCGGTGTCGGGGCTGCGTCTCGGCACGGTGGGTCAGTGACCTCCGCTCGCGGCCCGGACGGCCGGGTCCGGCGCACCCGGCAGGGCCGGGTCCGGCGTCGTGCCATGGTCCGCCCCGTCGTGGCGCAGCGGCGCGGTGCCGTTGGCGACCACGAGGGCACCGTAGAGGCTGTTGGTGCCCGTGCCGGTGATCCGCACGGCGAGGATCTCGCCCTTCACCGAGGGCGGCGCCATCACCTGCACGGCCTGCATCCACGGCGACTTGCCGGTCATCTGGCCGTCGTGGCGGCCCGGGTTCTCGAACAGCACGTCGGCGGTGCGCCCGACCGTGGCGGCGTTGAACGCCGCGGCGTGGTGGTCGATGCGGGCCTGCAGCCGGGCGAGCCGCTCGGCCTTCTCGGCCTCGCTCACTTGGTCGTCGCTGTCGGCCGCCGGGGTGCCGGGGCGGGGCGAGTACTTGAACGAGTAGGCGGACGCGAAGCCGACCGCGTCGACCAGCGCGAGCGTGTCGGAAAAGTCCTGCTCGGTCTCGCCCGGGAAGCCGACGATGAAGTCCGACGACATCGCGATGTCGGGCCGCGCCGTCTTCAGCCGCTCGATCACGCGCAGATACGCGGCGCGGTCGTGCTTGCGGTTCATCGCGTCGAGGATGCGGTCCGATCCCGACTGCACCGGGAGATGGAGCTGCGGCATCAGGGCCGGCAGGTCGCGATGGGCGGCGATCAGGGCGTCGTCCATGTCGCGCGGATGGCTGGTCGTGTAGCGCAGCCGGGCGACGCCCGGCACCTCGGCCAGACGATACAGAAGGCGGGCGAGCGTCCAGGCGCGGCCGTCCGGGCCGTCGCCGTGCCAGGCGTTGACGTTCTGGCCGATCAGCCGGATCTCCTTCACGCCGGCCGCGACCAGATCCTCGACTTCGGCCAGGATCTTGGCGACGGGGCGCGAGAACTCGGCGCCGCGCGTGTAGGGGACGACGCAGAAGGTGCAGAACTTGTCGCAGCCCTCCTGCACGGTGACGAAGGCGGCGGCGCCGCGCGACCGCGTGGCCGCCCGGGTCGGCGCCGCGAGGTGGTCGAACTTGTCCTCGGCCGGGAACTCGGTGTCGACGACGCGGCCCTCGACGGCGGCGCGGGCGACGAGATCGGGCAGGCGGTGGTAGCTCTGCGGGCCGACGACGAGGTCGACCACGGGGGCGCGGCGGATGATCTCCTCGCCCTCGGCCTGGGCGACGCAGCCGGCGACCGCCACGGTGAGGCGGCGGCCGTCGCGGGCCGCCTCCTGCTTGAGGACGCGCAGCCGGCCGAGCTCGGAATAGACCTTCTCGGCGGCCTTCTCGCGGATGTGGCAGGTGTTGAGCACCAGGACGTCGGCGTCGTCGGGCGTCGCCGTCTCGACGTAACCCTCGCGCGCCAGCACGTCGGCCATGCGCTGCGAATCGTAGACGTTCATCTGGCAGCCGTACGACTTCACGTAGAGCTTTCGCGGGGCGCGGGTCACGCTCATTGCTTCGACGTCGTCTCCCGGCCGGTGGCCGCCCATTGCGCCGCGCCTCGCGCGCCACGCCCGTTTCGCCACCACCGTGGCCCTCGCCGACGCATCGCCGGCCTCGACGACCATGTAATGCGCCTTCGCGGCCGCGCCATCGCCGGCCGCATATTTTAGGTCTCGCCCGCTGCGGATCGGCGTGGCGTTGGCCTCCATCGGGAGCCTAAGCACGCACCGCCGCGCCGGCCGAAAAGCCCGCGATACTCATCTGCTTCGGCCCCGGTCTAGCGGGTATTGGCCCAAATTGGAATGGCGGGGGCGGCAGAGCGGGCGGAGACCCCAATCTGTGTTGACAATGCCAACACATCGGCCGATGGTTGTGGCATGACGTCCGATCCCGCCCTGGCAGAGACGAATATCCACCTGCGCGCCCGCGTTCGCGATCGCGAGCTCATCGATCAGGCTGCCGAATTGACCGGAACGAACCGGTCGCAGTTCATGCTGGCATCCGCTCTCAAGGAAGCGAAGGCGGTGCTGCTCGACCAGACCACCGTGATGGCCGACGCCAAGGCGTTCCGGAGCATTCTCGACTGGATGGATTCCCCTCCGTCACGCGAGCAGGAGGACGGGGTGAACCGGCTGATGGCGGTTCGGCCGCCTTGGTCGCGTGAGTGAGCCGGCCGCGGATCTCTCCGCTCCGGTGCCTGTGACCGA
The DNA here is from genome assembly GCF_046000175.1 of Rhodoplanes sp. SY1. Classification (NCBI taxonomy): domain Bacteria; kingdom Pseudomonadati; phylum Pseudomonadota; class Alphaproteobacteria; order Hyphomicrobiales; family Nitrobacteraceae; genus Rhodoplanes; species Rhodoplanes sp. SY1. The sequence goes on along the minus strand of NZ_JBEOMB010000008.1, from coordinate 128,934 downwards.
GGCCCATGATCTCTCCTCGTTCCGAAGCGGGGAGCCGGTTCTCGACGAGTGGCTTCGGGAACGCGCTCTCGCCAATACCGTCGTGCTGGCGAGCAAGACCTACGTGGTCTGCGATGCCGGCACGTCGAGAGTCGTCGGCTACTACGCCCTCTGCATGGGCCAAATCCTCAATCGCGACGCGACCGGGGCGATGCGCCGGAACATGCCCAGGCACATTCCGGCGGTGGTCCTCGCGCGGCTGGCGGTCGATCGGGAACGACAGGGCCGGGGGCTTGGCAAAGGATTGCTGCAGGATGCGATCTGGCGCAGCGCCAGAGCCGCGCAGGAGATCTCGGCGCGTCTGGTGGTCGTCCACGCCATCTCGCCCGCCGCCGAATTGTTCTATCGGCGGTATGGCTTCGTCAGGCTGCCGGTTGAGACTCCGACCTACGCGTTCGACCTCGTGACGCTGTCGCGTGCGCGATGAGGGTCCATCAACCGCGCCACCCCGCCGGGCGGCCGCGCAGCGCCTCGGCGGTGAGGCGGCGGACGCTGGCCTCTAGCCTCCGGGTCATCGCCTTGCGGTCGGCCGTGCCGCCGTCGAGGCGGACCGGATCGCCCCAGGTGAGCGTCACGTCGATGCCGCCGTGGCGGCCGATGTGGAGGAGATGCGGCACGAGGTCGGCGGCGCCGTACCAGGCCGCCACCGGCCGGTGCTGGCGGCCCATCGGCAGGCCCTGGAATCCCGTATAGGCGATCGACAGCGGCTGGATGGTCACCACGCGCCCCTCGGCCCCGCCCTCGGCAATAGCGTCGCCGGCGGCGCCGATCAGGGCGGAGCGGAACGGCAGCACCCGGTTGCCATCGCTCGACGTGCCCTCGCCGAACAGCACCACGGGGTCGCCGCCGGCCAGCCGCTCGGCGATCTCGGCGTTGACGGCCCGGGTCTTCTGGCGACGGGCGCGGTCGACGAAGACGGAGCGCTGCAGCTTGGCGAACAGGCCGAACAGCGGCCAGGAGGCGATCTCGGACTTGGCGACGAACACCACCGGCAGGCGCGACGTGATCACCGAGATGTCCAGCCAGGAGGCGTGGTTGGAGACGATCAGCAGCGGCCGGCCCGGCACCGGGCGGCCGACCTGCCGCACCTTCACGCCGAACAGCGCGCAGACGATGCGGTGGAACAGGGTCGGGATCAGCCGGCGCAGCGGCCAGGCGAAGCGCACCGACACCCACTGGAACGGCAGCAGCGCGGCGGTCGCGAGCGCGAACCCGGCGCCGGTGACCGCGAGGCGGAGCATCAGGAGGCCTTGTCGTCCAGCGGCACCGCGTAGAGCTCGAGCCGGTGGTCGATCAGCCGGTAGCCGAGCCGCCGCGCCACCTCGCGCTGGAGCTGCTCGATCTCCTCGGACTGGAACTCGATCACCTCGCCGGTGCGCAGGTTGACCAGATGGTCGTGGTGGCTCTCGCGGATCGTCTCGTAGCGTGCGCGCCCCTCGCGGAAATCGTGGCGCTCGATGATGCCGGCGTCCTCGAACAGCTTGACGGTGCGATAGACGGTCGAGATCGAGATGTGCGGATCGACCAGCGCGCAGCGACGGTAGAGCTCCTCGACGTCCGGGTGGTCGTCGGAGCGGGCCAGCACGCGGGCGATCACGCGCCGCTGTTCGGTCATGCGCATGCCCTTGGCGACGCACTGCGCCTCGATGTTGGTCGTGACCTGCTCGCTCACCCGAAGCTCCGCCGTTCGATCCTGTCCGCCGTTCGGTCCCGAAGACCGTCCGATCCTGCCGGGCGGCGGGATCATAGGGGGGGCCGGATGCACCGTCCATTGAGCGGCGTCAAGGTCCGAACGGCGCATGAACACGCCCGTGGCGCCGGGCGGCGGCGAGCGGCGTCCCGGATCACAGGGGGTCACATGAGGTCGCGGCGGAGCACCAGGGCGACGGCGGGCGGGCCGCCCGCCCGGTCGTAGTAGCCCGGGCGCTGGCCGACCTCGCGGAAGCCGGCCGAATCGTAGAGGCGGCGGGCCGGGACGTTGTCCTTGTCGACCTCCAGGAACACCTTCTCGACCCCGCCGGCGGCGAGCCGGCCGAGATGGACGGCGAGCAGGCGGCCGGCGACGCCGCGGTTGCGCCGCGCCGGCGCGACCGCGACCGACAGGATCTCGGCCTCCTCGGCGGCCCGCCGGGTGATGACGAAGCCGGCGATCTCGCCGGCCATCTCGGCCATGTCGGCGACGACATTGCGCTCGGCGAGCAGTCGCTCGAACTCCTCCTCGCTCCAGCCGCGGCGGAACGACACCGCGTGCAGGGCGGCGAGCGCCGCCGCGTCCTCCGGCTCGGCGGTGCCGAGGCGGGCCTCGCCGCCTTTCCACCAGCGGCGCACCAGCTCGATCATCGCCGCGCCACCCGGGCGGCGTCCTGCGGCTTGGCGTCGGGCGGCCGCAGGTACAGGGGCTTGGGCGAGGCGAGCGTCTCGGCCGCGACGGCGCCGAGTCGCGCCACCCAGTCGATGTCGGGAGCCGGCGTGGTGTCGACGCACAGCGGCGGCCGCGCCCCGTTCATCCAGGCGGCGTGGACGAGGGCGGCGGCCGAGCCGACGATCCGGGTCGGCGCCGCGGTGGCGATGCGGGCGGCCTCGCGGATGCTGGCGACGCGCGGCGCGATGACGGCGCGCCCGCCCTCGCCGACCAGCTGCATGTAGACCTGCTCGTGGCGGGCATCGATGACGGCGAGCAGCGGCGTGCGGTCGTCGCTCGCGATATGGGGGGCGGCGAAGCAGGCGAGCGTGGTGAGCCCGACGACCGGCTTGCCGGCGGCGAGTGCGATGCCGCGGGCCGCCGCGACCCCGACCCGCAGGCCCGTGAAGCTGCCCGGCCCGAGCGTCACGACGATGCGGTCGAGATCGGTGAACTCGAGGTCCGACTCGCTCATCACCCGCGCCACCATGGGCATCAGCGCCTCGGCGTGGCCGCGCTCCATCAGGAGCGATTCGTGCGCCAGCACGCCGCCGCGACCGAGGTCGAAGACCGCGGCGGAACAGGCCGCGAGCGCGGTATCGATGGCGAGCACACGCACGATGGAACGCTCCGGCGGGACTCTTGACGGGACCGGTCCGGGCGGGACGCTTCCTCGCCGGGACCATGTTCGGACAACTGCCGGCAGGGTGCCGTCCCGGCCCGGATCGCGCAAGCGAATCCGATGTCGGGAAGGTGACGGAGCGGGCGGGGACTGCGGCGCGGCGAGCGCCTGTCCGCCCGCTTCTGCTACTCGCGCAACCCGGCTACCATGAGGCGCACAGCCCAGGAGGCGGCCGGTGACCGAGTTCAGCTTTTCCGTCGTGCTCGAGCCGCAGCCGGACGGCGGGTTCACCGTGTCGGTCCCGGCCCTGCCCGAGGTGGTCACCGAGGGCGACACCGAGGCGGAAGCACTCGCCAATGCCGAGGAAGGGATCCGCGCGATCCTGGCCCATCGCCGGGACAACGGGTTGGCCCGACCAAAGCTCGGACAAGACCTGCGGGCTGAATTGAAGGCCGGCGTCGAGGCGCTCGAGCGAGGTGATTACGTGGAGGTCGAAGTCGCCGATTTGGGCGACTATCTCGATCGCCTTACGACACGGGAAGCGCGGCCGAAGCCGTAGCTGTAGGGTGGGCAAAGCCGCGAAGCGGCGTGCCAGGAGGTCCGTGGTGCGAACGAGATGCCGAGCACCGTGGGCACGACGCGCCTGCGGCGCACCTTTGCCCACCCTACCGTCATCCACCCAAACAGAAGCGGGCCCGCCGGGGCCCGCTTCGAAACACGTGCGCAAAAAGCGCCGGCCACTCACGGTCCACTCACACGGGGCGGACCTCCTCGACCTCCGGGACGAAGTGGCGGAGCAGGTTCTGAATGCCGTGGCGCAGCGTCGCCGTGGAGGACGGGCAGCCCGAGCAGGCGCCCTTCATGGCGAGATAGACGATGCCGTTCTCGAAGCCGCGGAACACGATGTCGCCGCCGTCGTTGGCGACCGCCGGGCGCACCCGCGTCTCGATCAGATCCTTGATCAGCTCGACCGTCTCGGCGTCCTTCTCGTCGTAGAACTCGTCGTCGGCCTCGCTGCCGCTGCGCTCCAGCATGACCGGCTGGTCGGTCATGAAGTGCTCCATGATCACGCCCAGCACGCCCGGCTTGATGTGCTGCCAGTCGGCGTCGGTCTTCGTCACCGCGATGAAGTCGGAGCCGAAGAACACGGCGGCGACGCCCGGCACGTCGAACAGGCGCTGCGCCAGCGGCGAGGCGTCGGCGTCGGCCTTGCTGCGGAACTCCAGCGTCCCGTAGTCGAGCACGGTGCGGCCGGGCAGGAACTTCAGGGTGGCGGGATTGGGAGTCGATTCGGTCTGGATGAACATCGCGGCTCTCCGGGCCGCGGTTCAAGGCCGCGGCGGGTGGTCCTGGTCCGCAGGAGCGGGCTTCGTCCGCAGGAGCGAGCTTCGGCCCGCACGTGCGATTACCGGCCCGCACGTGCGGGACCGGTCCTCAAGAGATGTCCCTTCGCGGGACGGGCGTCAACCGGGCGGCCGCCGCGCTCCGCGGTCGCCCCCGCCGGACTGACGGGCCGCCAAGCGGCTGGGCGCCGGGAGGCCGCTCAGGTCATGGCGTCCAGCTCGTCGTCACCGAGATGCCCTGGCACGATCGCCATCGGGATCGGAAACGAGCCGGCCGACTTGGTGAGGCCGCTGACCAGCGGGCCGGGGCCTTCGTTGTCGTCGCCGGCGGCCAGCACCAGGACGGCGATGTCCTCGTCGGTGTCGATCAGGGCGGTGATCTCGGTCGCCGGGTCGCCCTCGCGGATCACCCGGTCCGGCGTGATGCCGGAGATGCCGTTGGCCCGCGCCGCGAAGCGGGCCAGGATCGCCTCCGCCTCCTCGCGCTGCTCCGCCCGCATGATGTCGGCGACGCCGAGCCATTGCGGCGCCCGGTCGCCGGTCTCGATGACGCGCAGCATCACCATTCCGGCGCCGGTGCGGGCGGCCCGCCGCGCGGCGAAATAGACGGCGCGGTCGCATTCCGGCGTCTCGTCGATGACCACGAGGAACTTGGGCTTGTGCCCGGCCTCGTAGCTGCGGCGCTTCCGGCTCATGGCATGTCCCGGGCGGCCACCCGGCGCCGCCCCTTTCGGCGGCCGAATCTGCCACGGCGGGGCGGAGCCCGGCAAGGTGTGTGGCTGTCATTCCGGGGCGCGCCGGGAGGCGCGAACCCGGAATCCAGCGTCGGATTAGGCGTTCTCGGCTGGATTCCGGGTTCGCCGCTGCGCGGCGCCCCGGAATGACCGAGCTCTGCAGAGGCTTACGCCGGTGAACGACCGGCCGCCCTCCTACTTCCCCACGAACCCCACGATCTCTTTCACGTGCCGCATCGTCTCGGAGGCGAGCACGCGGGCGCGCGCGCTGCCGTCGGCGAGAATCCCGTCGATATAGGTGACGTCGCTCGTCAGCCGCTTCATCTCGGCGCCGATCGGGCCGAGCTTTGCCACCGCGAGGTCGATCAGGGCGCCCTTGAAGGTCGAGAACTGGCCGCCGCCATACTCGGCCAGCACCGCGGCCGGCGTGGTGCCGGCGAGTGCCGCGTAGATGCCGACCAGGTTGTCCGCCTCGGGACGGCCTTCGAGACCCTTCTCCTCGCTCGGCAGCGGCTCGGGGTCGGTCTTCGCCTTCTTGATCTTCTGGGCGATGGTGTCGGCGTCGTCGGCGAGATTGATGCGCGAGTAATCCGAAGGGTCGGACTTCGACATCTTCTTGGTGCCGTCGCGCAGGCTCATCACGCGCGTCGCCGGTCCGGTGATCAGCGGCTCGGCCATCGGGAAGAACAGCCCGTCGGAAAAGCCCGCCGCCTCGATCTGCGCCTTGAAGTCGTTGTTGAACTTCTGGGCGATGTCGCGGGTCAGCTCGAGGTGCTGCTTCTGGTCCTCGCCGATCGGCACATGGGTGGCGCGATAGACGAGAATGTCGGCCGCCATCAGGCTCGGATAGGCATAGAGACCGAGCGAGGCGTTCTCGCGGTCCTTGCCGGCCTTCTCCTTGAACTGCGTCATCCGGTTCATCCAGCCGAGGCGGGCGACGCAGTTGAACACCCAGGCGAGCTCGGCGTGCTCCGGCACCTGGCTCTGGTTGAAGACGATGTGGGCCTTGGGGTCGATGCCGGCCGCGATGAAAGCGGCCGCCACCTCGCGGATCGACTTGCGCAGCTCGGCCGGCTCCTGCCACACCGTGATGGCGTGCAGGTCGACGACGCAATAGATGCACTCGCAGCGCGACTGCAGCTTCACGAAGTTGACGATGGCGCCGAGATAGTTGCCGAGATGCAGGTTTCCGGTCGGCTGAACGCCGGAAAACACGAGGTCCTTGAACGCCATCACCAGTCCTCCAGATCGCGGCGGCGGTTTGCCACGCGAGGGCAGGGGGCGCAAGGGGCCGGGCGGATATATGCGGCCGGGCGGCCCCGCGGGCGATTAACCGCGTGGGCGACGCCGCAGCGCGGCGCCGATCTCGGCCGGGCGGACGACGCGGAACAGCCCGAGCAGCGCCACATAGGCGGCGGTGCCGACGGCCAGCAGCACGAGCAGCACGGCGAAGCGGCCGAGCGTGCCGGTCGGGGTGCCCAGGCCCTCGATCGCCGTCCGCGCGGCGGCCACGACGGCGGACATCACGGAGGTCGCCAGCGCGATGCGGGGAATGCGGCTCGCGGCCGTGCGGTCGAAGCGCAGCCAGCCGCGCCGGGCCAGCACGACGGCGAGCAGGGCGGGGGCCACGTAGCCGCCGGCCGCGATCGCGGCCGCGACCCCGACATGGCCGTAGGTCGGGAACAGCGCCAGGGCGCCGGCGCTCGACGCGGCGAGGCCGGCGAGCGCCGTCGTCATCGGCGTATGGGTGTCCTCGCGGGCGAACGAGATGGCACCGAGCACCTTTTCCGCGACATGGCCCGGCAGCCCGAAGGCCAAGGCCGCCAGCGCCGACGCGACCATGGCGGTGTCGTGCGGCGAGAAGGCCCCGCGCTCGAACAGGGCGCGGGCGATCGGCGCGGCGAGCAGCACGAAGCCGGCCGCACAGGGCAAAGCGAGGCCGAGCGCCAGCGCCATCGCGCGCCCTTGCGCAGCGGCGATCTCGTCGGCGGTTCCCGTGCGCACCGTGCCGGCGATCACGGGTCCCATCACGGCGGCGATCGCCACCGAGACGACGCCGAGCGGAAACTCGTAGAGCCGGTCGGCGTAATAGAGCCACGACACCGCGGCCGGCGACGGCGAGGCGATCATGGCGCCGGCCATCAGGGTGATCTGCGGGATGCCGCCGGCCAGCAGCCCGGGGCCGGCGAGGACGAGGAGGCGGCGCAGCTCGGGGCCGCCCGACAGCCGCAGCCGCCGCGGCCGCACCGGCAGGCGCAGTGCGGCGCCGCCGATCAGCAGCGTCTGGGCGAGCCCGGCGACGACGATGGCGACCGCCAGCACGGGTCCTGCATGGGCCGTCACGGCCGGCCCGCCGACGAGCAGAAAGGCGACCGCCGCGATCAGCACGCCGTTGAAGGCGATCGGCCCGAACGCCACCGCGCCGACCCGCCCCTCGGCGTTGAGGATGGCGCCGAGCACGGCGACGCAGCCGGCGATCACCACAAAGGGGGCCGAGAGGCGCACGAGCTGCGCGGCCAGGGCGAAACGCTCGCCGTCGGTGGAGAAGCCCGGCGCGATGACGTGGACGACCAGCGGTGCCGCGACGATCAGCACGAGCGTCGCCACCCCCAGCACGACGGCGGTGAGCCCGAGCGCGCCCTCGCCGAAGGCCCGCACCGCGTCGCGCCCCTGCGTCTCGCGCAGCCGCAGCCACAGCGGCACGAAGGCGCCGTTCAGCGCCCCCTCGGCGAGCAGGCGGCGGAACAGGTTCGGCACCTGCAGGGCGGCGAAATAGGCGTCCGCCAGCGGCCCGGCGCCCAGGAGCGCGGCGATGCCGGCGTCTCGCAAAAAGGCGAGCAGGCGCGAGCCGAGCGTCGCGGCCCCCACCGTCCCGACTTTTTTCGCGATGCCGCCGGCACCGTCGGCGGCCGGGAGGTCCGGGCTGTGCATGCGGTCCGGTCTCCGGAGACCGTTAAGGACGGGGCGCGGCGCGGACCGTGCCGGCGTTGAAACGGGGCGGCCCATCGGTATAGTGCGCCGCCGCCTCGCGACGCGCCCGACCGGGCGCGCGCGCTTTTCATGACCTATGCAGGGTCGCAGGCGCCCCGGCAAGCGCGGCGCGCGCCGGCGGCGGCCCGCCCATCGCGAGATCTCGGATGACCGCTCTCCGCTACGACGTGCTCGGTTTGGGCAATGCCATCGTCGACGTCATCGCCCGCGCCGAGGACGACTTCCTGGTGGCGCACGGGATGCGCAAGGGCGGCATGGCGCTGATCGACGAGGCGCGCGCCGAGGCCGTCTATGCCGCCATGGGGCCGGCGGTCGAGATCTCCGGCGGCTCGGCCGCCAACACGATCGTCGGCACGGCGAGCTTCGGGGCGCGCGCGGCCTTCGCCGGCAAGGTGAAGAACGATGGGCTCGGCGGCGTCTTCGCCCACGACATCCGGGCCGCCAAGGTGGCGTTCGACACCGCGCCGGCCGAGGGCGGTCCGGCGACGGCGCGCTGCTTCATCATGGTGACGCCGGACGGCGAGCGCACCATGAACACCTATCTGGGCGCCGCCCAGGACCTGCATCCCTTCGACATCGACACCGACACGGTGGCGGGCGCGGCGATCACCTATCTCGAAGGCTATCTGTGGGATCCGGAGAACGCCAAGAACGCCTTCCTGAAGGCGGCCGAGATCGCCCACGCGGCCGGGCGTACCGTGGCGCTGACGCTGTCGGACGCCTTCTGCGTGGACCGCTGGCGCGACGAGTTTCTGCATCTGATGCGCTCCGGCACGGTCGACCTCGTCTTCGCCAACGAGGCGGAGCTGCACAGCCTCTACCAGACCGCCGACATGGACGCGGCGCTCGCCCAGCTTCGACAGGACGTCGCGCTCGCCGCCGTGACGCGCAGCGAGAAGGGCTGCCTCGTCGTGTCGCGCGAGGAGACGACGGCCGTGAAGGCGTTCCCGGTGCAGCGCGTCGTCGACACCACCGGCGCCGGCGACCTGTTCGCGGCCGGCTTCCTGGTCGGTCTCGCCCGCGGCCGCTCGACCGTGGAGGCGGCCCGCCTCGGCGCGCTCGCCGCCGCCGAGATCATCCAGCATCTCGGCGCCCGCCCCGAGACGTCGCTCGCCGAGCTCGCCCGCGACAACGGCCTGTTGGTGTGAAAGCCCTGAGCCTTAAGAGATTTTTCAGCATTCCGAACCCCGCCGCCGGGGCGCCACAGTGTGCCACGGAGGGGCCGCTATTCGGCCAAAGCCGCCTGCGATGAGAGGAACCGTAACGATTTGGTAAGCGCGCATCGTTAACGATCGGTTGAGCCGACGTCGCTCGAGCCGATCGGCGCGACACTCTGGAGCCCCTTGCCATGGGCGAGCACGACACGGGGGAGGGCGGCTTCGGCCGCCGACAGTTCGGGGCGCAAGATTTCGGAGCGCAGGGTCTCGGAGGCCAGAGCGGCGCCGGCGCCGTCGATCCGAACGCCATCGATCCGACATCCATCGATCCGGGCCACGAGGCCTTTCCGGCGCACCAGCCGGCGTCGCACCAGCCGGCGTCCCAGCAGCCCGGCGGGCGCCCGCGCCTGCCGCGTCCGGAGCCGGCGACGGCGGCCGGGTCGGGCGGTGGCCGCGACGGCATCGACGGCCGCCACGGCGCCGTCGTCGTCGACGGCCCGCAGCCGCAGCGCGGCTACCGGGGCGACACGCCCGTGAAGGCGGCGCCGTCGGTCGAGCACGACGGATGGCGCAGCTCCGACACCATCGACATCGACGAGCCGCCGCGCCGGCGCTTCGCCTTCTCGTTCCAGGTGCCGCCCTACATGAAGGTGGCGGCCGTGATCGCGGTGGCGACCTCGTTCGGGGCGCTCGCCGGGACCTTCGCGGCGACCAGCTTCGGTCCCGAGCCGGCGGCGCCGATCGTCCGCGTCACGCCGCCCGACGACGGCTCGCTGCGCGCGACGGTCGCCGACCTGCAGCGCGACGTCGCCGGGCTGCGCACCAGCCTGGAGAGCGCCACCAAGGCGCTGCAGACCCAGACCGCCAAGCTCGCCGACCGGATGGAGCGGACCGAGAAGGCCCAGGCCGAGCCGGCCCAGAAGCTCGCCAAGCTCGGCGAGGCGATCGACCGGCTGGAGAAGCGTACCGCGCAGGCCGGCGCGGCGCAGACGCAAGGCCCCGGGGCGCCGCCCTCGACCCTGCAGGCCCAGGCCGCCGCCCAGCAGCCGCCCGCCGGGCAGCCCACCCAGATCCACGCCGCGAGCGTCCCGCCGGCGCCCGTGGCGGTCGCCTCGGCCGACGTCACGGCCGCGCTCGGCGATCCGCGCCCGCCGGCGCCGCCGGTCGTGAGCGGCTGGGTGGTGCGCGACGTGCGCCGCGGCATTGCGCTCATCGAGGGCCGCTACGGCCTGGTCGAGGTCGAGACCGGCGACACGCTGCCGGGGCTCGGGCGAATCGAGAGCATCCGCAAGCAGGACGGCCGCTGGCTGGTGGTCACCTCGCGCGGCGTCATCGTCGCCCGCTGAGCGGTTATAATCGTTTCCGACTGTTTCGGACGGGCGGGCCGCCGCGAGGCGCCCGCCCGTTTTCCGTTCTGGCCTGATGCCGATCGCAGCGCAGCGGGTTTTTGTCGGCAACGGCCTGATCAATTCGGTCGTCGTTCCGGGGCGGCGCGCAGCGCCGAACCCGGAACCCAGCGCAGTCCTCCGCGTGTGTCGCTGGAGTCCGGGTTCGCGGCTTCGCCGCGCCCCGGAATGACGGCGAGCACGACGGAGTTGGTGTCTCACATCACGTTGTGGTCAGGGGGGCTTCCCGACCGGCCCCGGGCACGGGTTATGCTGGGCGAAGACGTGAAGGAGCCCGCATGCCCGCCACCCCCGCCCGGCGTGCGACCCCGGTCCGGTCGATCGCCCGTTTCGCCGCCCGTTTCGCCGCCCGTTTCGCCGCCCTGGTCGCCGTCCTGATCCTCGGCCTCGGTCTGCCGCTCGCCGCGATGCGCCCGGCCGTCGGCCAGCCGGCCGCGCCCGCCGCGCCGGCGGCGCCCGAGCGGCTCGACACCTGCCCAGGCCTGGTGTCGCGCACCTCGCCGCGGATCGTCCCGGCGGCGTTCCTGCCGGCGGCGCTGGCGCCCGACCAGGCGCGCGTCACCTATATCGGCCACTCGACCTTCCTGATCGAGAGCCCGCGGCAGGTGCGGGTCGCGACCGACTACAACGACTACGTCAAGCCGACGGTCGTGCCCGACATCGCCACCATGAACCGGGCGCACTCGACCCACTACACGCTGTCGCCCGATCCCGGAATCCGCCACGTGCTGCACGGCTGGCGCGACGACGGCAAGCCGGCCGGCCACGACATCTCGTATCAGGACGTCCATGTCCGCAGCGTCGCCACCAACATCCGCGACTGGGCCGGCGGCACGTCGCGGCACGGCAACTCGATCTTCGTGATCGAGGTCGGCACGCTGTGCATCGCCCATCTCGGCCATCTGCACCACACGCTGACGCCCCAGCAGGTGTCGGAGATCGGTCGCGTCGACGTTGTGCTGGTGCCGGTCGACGGCAGCTACACGCTCGACCTCGACGGCATGGTCGAGGTTCTGCAGGCGCTGAAGGCGCCGCTGATGATCCCGATGCACTACTTCAGCCGCTACACGCTCGACCGCTTCCTCGAGCGGGTGAAGGCCGACTACGAGATCGAGCTCGCCGAGACGCCGACGGTCGTGCTGTCGAAGACGACGCTGCCGACGAAGCCGAAGTTTCTGGTGCTGCCGGGGCGGTGAGACGGGAAGCCTGAAGATGCGCGATCGGGGGCCGTCGTCGCCGAGCGGCGGTGTGCGATGGCGGGTGTGTGCAGACGACAGTCTGCATCCGACCAACGCACACGATGACCCGGACGCCAATCTCGCGATTGGTTCCGGGTCCCGCCGCAACGCTCCGGGAAGGAGTGACGACAGCCCCCGCAACGAGAGACGTCTCGTCGACGGTGGATCGGCCCGCCGGGGGCGTTCTAGAACCGCCTCCGGCCGACTTCCCGCGCTTCCGATGGCGCGCGACAGGTGCGCCCCGGCACAGTCAGGGCGACTGTCACCATCGAACCCACAGGCCACGCTCTCCGGGCCGAATTCCGGCAGGGCGCCGACATCCGGTCCAGGATCGAGAATGCTCGATCATTCTGCTTAAGGGTCGGTGAAGAGTCGAGCCCGTCTTCGCGCCACCGATGGATGATCGCGCCACATCCGCCGGAGCGCCGGCGCCGCGTCACGCGGGCGCGCGGTGCTCGGCGCCGATCGTGGCCCCGTGGATCGCATGCGCGGCGAAGCGGGCGGCGGCGGCGGTGGGCGGCAGCGCCTCCGGCACCACGAGGCGGAGCGCCTTCACCAGCGTCGCGTCGGCGACCGGCAGGGCGACGAGATGGCCGGCCGCGACCTCGTCGGCGACCGCCGAGGCGAGCACGATCGACACGCCGAGGCCGGCCCGCACGGCGCGCTTCACCGCCTCGGTGCTGCCAAAGCCGCCGGTCGTCGCGAGGCGATCGGCGGCGGGGCCGAGGGCGGCGCGCAGCAGCGTGCCGGTGCCGGTGCCGGGCTCGCCGCCCAGCAGCCGCACCGTGCCGAGGTCATCGACCGTCACGGCGGCGCGGCTGGCCCATGGATGCGACGGCGGCACGATCACGACCAGCGGCTCGTGCCGCCAGGTCTCCGCCCGAAAGCCCGGCCGATCGTCCCACCACTCCATCAGCGCCACGTCGGCGCGGCCACGCACCAGACGCTCGGCCACCTCCGGGTTGGGACCGATCCACAGGTCGACGGCGGGCGCGGCCTCGGCCGGCCGGGCGCTCTCGGCCCGCTGGAACTCGGCCAGCATCACGTTGAGCAGATAGACGCCCACGTTGCTGGCGGCGGCGATGCGCAGCGGTGCGCTGCGCACCAACCGGAGCGCCTCCTCGGCGGTCGTGATCAGGGCACGGGCGAGCGGCAGGAAGGCGAGTCCCTGTGCCGTCGGGGCGACGCGGCCGCGGGCGCGATCGACCAGCGGTGCGGCGAGGTCCACCTCGAGCAGATCGAGATGCGCCAGCACCGTGGAGGGCGACAGCGCGAGGCCGCGGGCGGCGGCGCGCACGCCGCCCCGCTCGATCACGGCCAGGAACGAGCGGACATGGACGAGATTCAGCATGGCACGGCTTCGGGTCGTGTCGTCACGGCCGGCGTCGTGACGGTCGGCGTGACGGCGTGCACGGGCGCGCGGCCCTGCAGCACGTCGAGAATGCTTTCCGCGGCGGAGCGCTCGATGGCGCGGCGCAGATCCGTCACGGCCGAGCCGATATGCGGGGTCAGCACGGTGGCCGCGTCCGGAGCGAGGAGGCGCGGCGCGATCGCGGCCGGGCGATCGGGGCGGGCCCAGTCCTCGCATTCGAACACGTCGGCCGCGTAGCCGCCGAGCCGGCCGGCGTCGAGCGCCTCGCCGACCGCCGCCTCGTCGACCAGCGAGCCGCGCGCCGGATTGACCAGCAGGGCGCCGGGCTTCAGGCGGGCCAGCGCCGCCGCGTCGATCACGTGCTGGGTGTCGCGGGTGAGCGGCAGCGCCAGCACGACGATGTCGGCGTTGCGCAGCAGCGTGTCGCGATCGGCGAGCCGCACGGCGTCGGCGAGCGGCGGCACGATCGCCATGACCGAGGCGTCGTGCGCGAGCAGCCGGCAGCCGAACGGCACCAGCCGTGCCGCGATCGCCCGGCCGACCTTGCCGAAGCCGAGAATCCCGACCGTCGCGCCGGCGAGACCGGTGCCGTAGAGGCGCGGGCGCCAGCCGGCGAAGCCGTTGCTCCGGATGTCGCGGTCGCCCGCGACGATGTGCCGGCCGAGCGCCAGGATCAGGCCGATGGCGAGCTCGGCGGTCGGCACGGTGAGCAGATCCGGCACGATGGTCACGGTGACGCCGCGCGCCGCGGCAGCCTCGACGTCGATGTTGTCGTAGCCCTTGAGGGCCGCGCCGACGACGCGCAGCGACGGGCAGGCGTCGAGGAAGGCCGCGTCGATGCGGTCGGTCATGAAAGCGAGGAGACCCGTCGCGTCGCGGCAGCGCGCGCGCACCACGTCGGGCGCCCACGGCTCCGGCGCATCGTTGACCTCGAGGACGGCATGCGGGGCGAGCAGCGCGACCGTCTCGGGGAACGGCCGATTGGTGATCACGACGCGCGGACGGGACATGAGCTATGATCCGATATCAAGTCGATGCGGCGATGAATCGTCGTCATTCCGGGCGCGGCGAAGCCGCGAGCCCGGAATCCAGCCCGAAACTCGGTGCTCGCCGCTGGATTCCGGGTTCGCGCGCTGACACGCGCGCCCCGGACTGACCCGCGCCGAGGCAATCTCGAGTCTCGCTTCGAGTCTCACTTCAGCACGCGGCGCAGCGCGGCGCCGAGCGCGTCGACCAGGGTGACGCAGGCCAGCATGCAGATCAGGATCGCCGACACCTGGGCGTAGTCGAGCACGCGCAGCGCCGCGATCAGCTCGAAGCCGATGCCGCCGGCGCCGACCGCGCCCAGCACCGTCGAGGCGCGGAAATTGTACTCCCAGCGGTAGATCGTGGTATCGGCGAGCTGCGGCATCACCTGGGCGACGACGGCGTGCCAGACCACCTGCGGGGTCGAGGCGCCGGTGGCGCGGGCCGCCTCGACGGGCTTCGGATCGACATGCTCGATGCTCTCGGCGAAGAACTTGCCCACCATGCCGACCGAGTGGAGGCCGAGGGCGAGCACACCGGGCAGTGCGCCGAAGCCGACCATCGCGACCAGGATGATGCCCATGATCAGCTCGGGGATCGAGCGCAGCAGATTCAGCATCAGCCGGGCGACGTGATAGACGGCGCGGTTCGGCGTCGTGTTGCCGGCGGCGAGCAGCGCCAGCGGCAGCGACAGGCCGACCGCGATCGCCGTGCCGGCGATCGACATCGCCAGCGTGTCGGCGAGCGGCCGCAGCCAGCCCGGGAAGCGGCTGAAGTCGGGCGGGAACATCTCGCGCGAGAGCTGGACCACGGCCGGCCAGGCGTCGGCGAAGCGGGCCGGGTCGAGGAGGCCGGTCAGCGCCATCGCCGTGATCACGACGGCGGCGACCGCGACCGCGAGGCCGGCGCGCCGCAGCCGCGCCGCCCCGTCCTGCGCCAGGATGGCGTCGTAGGCGAGGCTCATCCCTTCACCTTCGAGAGGTCGAGATTCAGCACCTGGGCGGTCTCGCGGAGGATGTCGTAGGCGCGGTCGTCGGTGGCGGCGAAGCCCTCGGCCCGGAACGTCTTGAGGATCGCGGCGTCCTTCATCTCCAGGAACGACGCCCGGATGGCGTCCTTCAGGGCCGGCGCCAGCGTGCCCTGCATCACCATCGGGTAGTTCGGGATCGGGTCGCTCTCGGCCAGCACCTTCACCTTGGCGCCGTCGATGGTGCCGCGCGCGACGAGCGCCGCAAAGATCTCCTGGCTCAGCCCGCCGGCCTGCACCTGGCCGGCCTGGACCGACCGCGCCACCGCATCGTGGGCGCCGAGATGGACGAACTTGTAGTCGCGCTCGCCGACCAGGCCGTTGCGGGCGAGCAGGGCGCGCGGGATCAGATGGCTCGAGGTCGAGGCGGCGTCGCCGAACCCGACCATCTTGCCGCGGATGTCCGCGATCGTCTTCACCGGGCCGTCGGCCTGGACGACGATCACGCCCTTGTAGGTCGGCGAGCCCTTGGCGACGCCGACCGCGAAGGGCTCGATGCCGGGGGCGCGCTGCTTGGCGAGCACGTAGGAGAGCGGACCGAAATAGGCGATCTCGATGCGGCCGAACCGCATCGCCTCGATCATCGAGGAGTAGTCGGTGGTGACGATCAGCTCGACGTCCTTCTTCAGCCGGCCTTCCAGATAGACCTTCAGGGGCTGCGCGTTCTGGATGATGGTCGAGGCGTTCTCGTCGGGCAGCAGGGCGACGCGCAGCTTGGCCGGGTCGGCGGCCTGCGCCTGCGCGCGGGTCACGAAGGGCGCGGCGGCGAGCGTCGTGGCGCCGAGCAGCGTGGCGGAGAGAAAGGTCCGGCGGTCCATCGGAAGGGTCCTTCTGCGGGGAGGGCGGTGAGGCGGACGCGGTGCGCCCGTCATTCGGCGGCGGCGACGAGCGGCACGGGATGCGGGTCCGCGGCCGGCGTGTCGTAGATGGCGTCGAGCACGCGCGGGCCGAGCTCGGCGGGCCGGCCGTCGTGGACGACGCGGCCGTGCGCCAGCGCGATCACCCGGTCGGCGAAGCGGCGCGCGAAGGCGAGCTGATGCAGGCTGACGATCGCCGTGATGCCGTCCTCGCGGCAGATGCGATGGAGATCGCTCAGCACCCGCTCGGCGCTGCCGGGATCGAGGCTCGCCACCGGCTCGTCGGCGAGCACGAGGGTGGGCTCCTGCGCCATCGCGCGGGCGATGCCGACGCGCTGCTGCTGGCCGCCGGAGAGCCGGTCGGCACGCTCCAGCGCGCGGTCGAGCAGGCCGACGCGGTCGAGCGCGGCGAGCGCCAGGCGCCGGTCGGCGCGCGGCAGCGGGAGCAGCGAGCGAAAGAAGCCGTGCGCGGCGAGCCGGCCGGTCAGGACGTTGTCGAGCGCGCTCAGCCGGCCGATGAGGTGATGCTGCTGGAACACCATGCCGGTGCGCCGGCGATGGCGGCGCAGCGCCTGCCGGTCGACGACGATCGAGCCGAGGCCGTCGGCGATCACGTCGCCGCCGGTCGGCGTCACCAGGCCGTTGAGGCAGCGCAGCAGCGTCGACTTGCCGGCCCCGGAGGCGCCGAGCAGCACCGTGAACTCGCCCGGCCGGAAGGCGAGCGAGGTCGGCTGCAGGGCGGTGAGGCCGTTCGCATAGGTCACGGTCGCGTGGTCGAGCCGCAGCATGATGATGGCGTCCGCCCGGTGTTCGAGTAAGCCGAACGATCAGCAAGATCGTTCACGAACGCCGATCTAGCGGACCCACATGACAGCCGGACGACAGGGGAGGGGGCTACGGCGTTTGGACGACACCGCGGGCTCGGATCCCTCTCCCCGCGCGCGGGGAGAGGGTGGCTCGCCTCGAAGAGGCGAGTCGGGTGAGAGGGCGTTTCCGTACAGCAGAGACTCGCGGCGACGCCCCCTCACCCGACGTCCGCGCTGGACGCGCGAACGTCGACCTCTCCCCGCACGCGGGGAGAGGTGAATCCGCGCGCGGGGAGAGGTGAAGTCGGGCAGACGTCGAGAAGTCGGGACGTTCTGGAAAAGCGAAGGAGCGGCCCGCCGCTCAGTTGATCAGCGCCTGCAGGGGCGCGGGGATGCGGCCGCCGCGGGCGACGAAGCGGGTGCTCGCCTCGGCGTGGACCGGGATGATCGGGGCGTGGCCGAGGAGGCCGCCGAAGTCGACCCTGTCGCCCACCGTCTTGCCGACCACCGGGATGATGCGCACCGCCGTGGTCTTGCGGTTGATCATGCCGATCGCCGCCTCGTCGGCCATGATGGCGGCGAGCGTCTCGGCCGGCGTGTCGCCCGGCACCGCGATCATGTCGAGGCCGACCGAGCAGACCGAGGTCATCGCCTCCAGCTTGTCGATGGTGAGCGTGCCCTGCGCCGCCGCCTCGATCATACCGGCGTCCTCGGAGAGCGGGATGAAGGCGCCCGACAGACCGCCGACATAGCTCGACGCCATGGCGCCGCCCTTCTTCACCGCGTCGTTGAGAAGTGCCAGCGCGGCCGTGGAGCCGTGGGTGCCCACCCGGTCGAGCCCGATCGCCTCGAGGATGCGGGCGACGCTGTCGCGCTCGGCCGGCGTCGGCGCGAGCGACAGGTCGATGATGCCGAACGGGATGCCGAGCCGGGCCGCGGCGGCGCGGCCGACCAGCTCGCCGGCCCGGGTGATCTTGAAAGCGGTGCCGCGGATCACCGCGGTGAGCGCGCCGAAGTCGACGTCGCCGGCCTCCTCGACGGCGCGCAGCACCACGCCCGGCCCGCTGACGCCGACATTGACCACGCAGTCGCTCTCGCTGGCGCCGTGGAAGGCGCCGGCCATGAACGGGTTGTCCTCGACGGCGTTGCAGAACACCACGAGCTTGGCGCAGCCGATCGAGCCGGCGTCGGCGGTCGCCGCCGCGATGGCCTTCACGCTGCGGCCCATCAGGGCGATCGCGTCCATGTTGAGGCCCGCCCGGGTCGAGCCGACATTGACCGAGGCGCAGACGCGCTTCGTCGCGGCGAGCGTCTGCGGCAGCGACGCGATCAACGCCTGGTCGACCGCGGTCATGCCCTTCTCGACGTGAGCAGAAAAGCCGCCGATGAAGTCGATGCCGAGCTCGTGGGCGGCGAGGTCGAGCGTCTCGCCGATCCTGATCATCTCGTCCGGCCCGCAGCGGCCGGCGATCAGCGACACCGGCGTCACGGCGATGCGGTTGTTGACGATCGGGATGCCGAACTCGCGGGCGATCTCGGCCGAGACCTTGGTCAGGTCGCGCGCGACGCGGGTCACCTTGGCGTGGATGTTGGCGCACAGGCTCGCGCAGTCGTCGGCGACGCAGTCGAACAGGCTGATGCCGACCGTGACGGTGCGGATGTCGAGCTTCTCGTGCCGCACCATGCCGATGGTCTCGAGGATTTCCTCGCCCGAGAAGCCGAGATGTTTCATCAGATGCCTCTTGTATCGAACTCGCTGGCTCCCCGGTCATTCCGGGGCGCGCTGTAAGCGCGAACCCGGAATCCAGTCACGAGCGCGGAGACTGTCGCTGGATTCCGGGTTCGACGCTGCGCGCCGTCCCGCAATGACCCGCGAGGATACCCGAAGGCCTCAGACCCGGTGCATCGCTTTGAAAATCTCCTCGCGCTCGATCTCGACCTTGACGGCGAGCGCGGCGCCCTTGCGGGCGAGGCGCTCGCGCAGATCGTCGAAGGAGACGTCGGAGGCGGACAGATCGACCATCATGATCATGGTGAAGAAGTCCCGCATCACCGACTGGCTGATGTCGAGGATGTTGACGCCGGCCTCGGCGATCACGGCGGAGATGCCGGCGATGATGCCGACGCGGTCGGCGCCGATGATCGTCACGATGGCGCGGCCGGAGAGGGGCTTGCCTGACGGAGTCTTGGCGGTCTGGGGCATGGCGGTCTCGGTCACGGGATTTTCGCGCAGCGTCCGCATGCTCGTCGGCGCGCGCGCGGCGACGGGGGCCGCCGGCTGGTCGTGGCCGTGTTTAGCGTGTCGCGCCTCGGCCGGCCACCGCGGGGTTCCGGCGACGACCGGGCTCCGGTCGGTGTCGATCAGGCGCTGGGACGGCCGAGGTCGGATGGGAGGGCATCGCGAAGCGCCCGGCCGCCGGCGCGGGCGGCGCGGCTCTGGGCGCGCAGGGCGGCCGCCTCGAGGCGAGCCTTCTCGGAGAGTGACCGCAAATGCTGGCTCTGGGCCAGGAGGACGCGGCTTTCGGCGTGGAGCGATTTGATGTCGTCGGAAAAGAGCTTCATGGGCGGACGAGAATCGGGGTTGGCGCTTCTGTCGTTGCGATGACATTCCGTAGGACACGGTCGTCTGATTTGCGGCGTTATGGTTAACAAATGGTAAATACGTAGCCAATCCCGCGTGGGCGTGGAGATTGTGCACTGCACAGTTGCGGCGATCGGTCTCCGCCCCTTCCGCCAGCCTCCCGTCCTTCCCAGATCGAGCTGGCCGGGCGGCGCCGATGCGGCCCGGCCGAGGAGGCCGCCATGTCGATCGTCACATCCATTCTGCAGGGCGCCGCGGGCGTCGTCGGGGTCCGCTCGGGGACCGAGGAGCCCCGCTTCGAGGTGCTGGAGCGGATCGGCGACGCGGTGGAAATCCGCCGCTACGGAGCCCGGCTCGCCGCCGACGTCACGGTCGCGGCCGACGAGATGGCGGCCCGCTCGGCCGGCTTCCGTCGGCTCGCCCGGTTCATCTTCGGCGCCAATCGGGCCCGCGACTCGATCGCCATGACGGCCCCGGTCACGGTCGCGTCCGGCGTGGGCGGGCAGCTCGGTGGGCCGGCTGTGCGGGGCGGCTCGGGCGGCTCGGGCGGATCGGCCCGCATCGCCATGACGGCCCCCGTGACGGTGGCGCCGACCTCGGTCACTCGCGCGGGTGACGTCGCCGACCGGGCGGCCGACGCGCCCGGCGTCGCGGCCGATCCGGGTGACCGCGACGGCGGCCCGCGCTGGACCATCCGGTTCTTCATGCCGGAACACTTCACCCGCGACACGCTGCCGGTGCCGGACGACCCCGGCATCGCCGTCGTCGAGGTGCCGGCCGAGACCGTCGCCGTCATTCGGTTCTCTGGATCGACCGCGCCCGACGCGGTGCAGCACCAGGCACGCCTGCTCGCCCGCATTCTGGCGACGACGCCGTGGCGCCCCGTCGGCGCGCCTTTCGCCCAGTTCTATGATCCGCCCTGGACCCTGCCGCCGCTCCGCCGCAACGAGGTCGCGGTGCGGGTGGAGGGGTAGGGGGGATACGCCGGAGCGATGCTGTAGTGTGCGAGCCGCTCCGGGGCCGATCCCGGACGAAACCGAGGTCCAGGTTCCGGCACAGCCCGGACCGTTCTCCAGGAGATGTCCCATGTCCCACGGCAGGGTGACCAGACGCGGGCTCGGCGTGCTGACGCTGCTCGCGGCGGCGGTCGCGTCCGGCGCCCCGGCGCGGGCGCAAGGGCGTTCGGTCCGCGTTCACAAGGATCCGTCCTGTGGCTGCTGCACCGGTTGGGCGCGCCATATGGAGGCGAATGGCTTCGCCGTGACCCTGGTCGACGTCGCCGATCTCGATGCGGTCAAGTCGCGGTTCGGTGTGCCGGACGAGCTGCGAACCTGCCACACGGCCGAGGTCGGCGGCTACGTGATCGAGGGGCATGTTCCGGCGACCGCGGTCGAGCGCCTTCTCGCCGAACGGCCGGCGGCCACCGGGCTCGCCGTGCCGGGCATGCCGATCGGCTCGCCCGGCATGGAGGGCGGGGCGCCCGAGACCTACCAGGTGATCCTGTTCGGTCCGGGCGTCCGCCGCGGCTACGGCCGCTTCCACGGCGCGTCTGCGGTCTGACCGTGTCCCGGCTGCCGCACCATCCGGGCCGTCGCTCTCACAGGCTGTCGCCGAAATCCGCCCTGAACTTCGCCACCAGCCGCTCCTGCCAGTCGGAGACCGGCTTCAGGAGGCCGTAGAAGAAGCGCAGCACCTCGGGCTCCTCGACGAAGGTGAGGCCGCCGACCAGCCGCCGGTTGGCGTGCAGCCACGACAGCCGGTCGATCGCGTACTTCACCTGGCTGAGCGTGAACACCCGGCGCGGCAGCGCCAGGCGCACCAGCTCCATGTTGGAGAACACCTCGCGGCCGTCCGGCTCGCGCTGCTCGGACAGCGTGCCGCGCTCCATGCCGCGGATGCCGGCGGCGATGTAGAGGGCCGAGGCGAGCGCGCCGGCCGGATACTGCGACTGCGGGATGTGGTCGACGAAGCGCTTGGCGTCGACGTGGCAGCCGAGCCCGCCGGGCGGCGTGATCACCGGCACGCCGCGGCGATCGAGCTCGTCCACCATGTAGGCGATGAACTGCGGCCCCTGGTTGATCATGTCCTCGTCCATGGTCTCCTCGAGACCGACGGTGAGCGCCTCGATCTCGCGCACCGACATGCCGCCATAGGTGAGGAAGCCCTCGTAGAGCGGGACGAGGCCGCGCATCTTCAGATAGACGTCCTGGTGGCGGATGCAGATGCCGCCGCCGCGCGCGCAGCCGAGCTTGCGCGCCGAGAAGTAGATGATGTCGCACAGATCCGCGATCTTGCGGGTGATCTCGCGGATGCTGAGATCCTTGCAGGACGGCTCGCGCGTCTTGTTGAAGTGGAGGTTGTCGGCGAGCAGGCTCGCGTCCATCACCAGCATGATGCCGTTCGCCCGGCACACCGCGCTGACCGCGGCGAGGTTCTCGATCGACACCGGCTGGCCGCCGATCAGGTTGGTGCCGGACTCGACCCGCACGAAGGCGACCTTGTCGGCGCCCCACTTGGCGATCACGGCGTTCAGCTTGCCGATGTCCATGTCGCCCTTGAACGGCAGGCGGCTCGTCACCTCGAGCCCGGCGTCCGACACCAGCTCCTCGACCACGCCGCCCTGCAGCGTGATGTGCGCCTTGGTGGTGGTGAAGTGATAGTTCATCGGCACGACCGAGCCGGGCGTCACCAGCACCTTGGCGAGGATGTGCTCGCAGGCGCGGCCCTGATGGGCGGGCAGGAAATACTCCATGCCGAAGATGTCGCGCAGCTTGGTCTCCAGCCGCGTGTAGGTGGCGCTGCCCGCATAGGCGTCGTCGGCGACCATCATGGCGGCGAGCTGCTGATCGCTCATGGCGTTGACGCCACTGTCGGTCAGCATGTCGAGGAACACCTCCTCGTTGGGCAGCAGGAAGGTGTTGTTGCCGGCCTTGGTCATCACCTCGAGGCGGCGCTCGATCGGCGGCAGGCCGAGTTTTTGGACGATCCGCACCTTGTGCATCTCGAGCGGAATCGTCTCGTCGCCGAAATACTTGATCTTCGACATGGGTCTCCCCGCTTAATACACTCTTGAAATCGATGCGGCGCCGGCGGCATGGCCGCGTCCGGAATTATGTTCGGGGTAACCAAATCGCGCGGCCGGAGCAATACCGTACTTCCTCGGACCCGGAGGGCGACGAAGTTCCCCTGACTGCCGGGACGGGATTGCGGCCCTCGTCGTTCCGACGGGATCGCCGCCACCCGCAGGCCGACAGCGCTTGGTACAGCAACGGACCCTTTGCGTGACGGTGGCGAACCCGTTCCGGACGCGATCATTGACGTGGAGAGGGTCGGTTCTCCGCAGCGCGAACATCGATCGTCACATCTCGCGGGGCCGGCCGGCTGCATGCCGCCGGCACTCGACCACGCCAGCGGCCGGGCCGGGAGCCGAGGTCGCCAATCGACAAGGAGTCTGAAATGAAGGTCATCAGTCTGGCCTCCGCTGTTGCGATCAGCTTGGGGCTCAGCAGCGCCGCGCTGGCACAACAGCCGAATCCGGCGACGTCCGGCACGCCCGGGCTGTCGTCCGGCAACGCCGCGATGCCGGGCGCGCGCCAGAGCGTCAGCAAGGGCGACATCAAGGACAAGCTGAAGCAGGCGGGGGTCGAGGACCGTGAGGAGTTCGAGGGGCATCTCGTGACCGCACGCGCGCCGAGCGGCCATTCGGTCGAGTTCATCGTAGGGCCGGAAGACTTCGAGGCCGACAAATCGGTCGATTTCGATCGCGACGCGTTCCGTGCGAAGTTGACCAGGGCCGGCTTCGACAACATTCGGTTCGCGAACAAGGCCGACATGGTGCGCGGACAGATGTCCGGCGACAAGCAGGTGCTCGCATTCAGCAGCGGCACCGCGCCGGCCGCCGGCGCCGCGCACAGCAAGTCGCCGGGGACCAGCGATTTGAAGAACGCGCTCGAGAAAGTCGGCCTCGACGATCGCAGCGAGTTCGAAGGCAGTCTGCTGACTGCTCGAACGGATCAGGGATCCATCAGGCTCCTCGTCGGCCCGGAGGAGTTCGAGGGCAGCAAGTCCGTCGAGCTGTCCGCCGACGACCTGAGCAAGCTCCAGCGGAACGGGTTTTCCGAGGCGGAGATGACCAAGAACGTCACCATGGTCCGGGGCAAGATGAACGATCTGGAGATCATCGCGCTGTCGGGGCAGGGCGTGGGCGCCACGACCGGCTCTCGTTGAGCCGACGAAACGCACGCGCTGGCCGTCGGATGTCACGCCGGCGGCCAGCGCGGCTTGCTTGGTGATTTGCTGCGCGGGCCGGTGTTCGGGCTGTCCAGTGCGATCGGCTTTGTCGAAGTCGAATCGCGCACCCGACCGCCGCCCGTCCCCGCGCAGGCGCCACCGACGCTACACTTCAGGATGCTGCACTTCAGTGACGCGCAGCCGGTCCGATGGACCGCGTGGGCACGGCGCGCCGTTCGGCGCCTTTGTCCACCCTGCGTTCCTCACGACGATAGCGCGCCCCGCCTCAAATATCCACGCTGGCGGCGAGCGCGTTCTCCTGGATGAACTCGCGGCGCGGCTCGACGATGTCGCCCATCAGCTTGGTGAAGATGTCCTCGGCCTCGTCGACCTCCTTGATCTTCACCTGGAGGAGCGAGCGGGCGTTGACGTCGAGCGTGGTCTCCCACAGCTGGTCGGGGTTCATCTCGCCCAGCCCCTTATAGCGCTGCAGCGTGACGCCCTTGCGGCCGGCCGCGATCACCGCCTCGATCAGGTCGACGGGACCGTGGATCGGCGTCTCGTCGCCCTTGCGGCGGAGCACGCCGGGCCGTGGATAGACCTGCTGGAGGAGCGGCGCGAGGTCGTCGAGCTTCTTGGCCTCGAGCGAGCCGAGCAGCGCGCCGTCGATCACCGCGACCTCCTTCACGCCGCGCACCGTGCGCTCGAACGTGAAGCCCTCGCCCTCGACGAACTTTCCTTCCCAGCCGCGCTCGGTCTCGTCGGCGAGCGCGTCGAGGCGGCGCGCGATATAGGCGGCGGCGCGATCGGCGCTCTCGCGGTCGAGCGCGATCGCCGGATTGAGCACGCCGGCGATGGCGGCCTGCTCGACCACCGCGCGGCGGTAGCGGCCGTGCAGGCCGCCGAGCACGCCGCGGACCGTGCGGGCCTGGTCGATCAGCAGCTTGAGGTCGGGGCCCGCGCGGTCCTCGCCCGAATGGGCGCGGAACACCGCCTCGTCGAGCCCGGTGGCGATCAGATAATCTTCCAGCGCGCGCTCGTCCTTGAGGTACTGCTCGGACTTGCCGCGGTTCACCTTGTAGAGCGGCGGCTGGGCGATGAAGATGTGGCCGCGATCGATCAATTCGCGCATCTGCCGGTAGAAGAACGTCAAGAGCAGCGTGCGGATATGGGCGCCGTCGACGTCGGCGTCCGTCATGATGATGATCTTGTGGTAGCGCAGCTTGTCGGCCGTGAACTCTTCCGAGATGCCGGTGCCGAGTGCCGTGATCAGCGTGCCGATCTCCTGGCTGGAGAGCATCTTGTCGATGCGGGCGCGCTCCACGTTCAAGATCTTGCCGCGCAACGGGAGCACCGCCTGGAACTCGCGATTGCGGCCCTGCTTGGCGGAGCCGCCGGCCGAGTCGCCCTCGACGATGAACAATTCGGACTTCGCCGGGTCGCGCTCCTGACAGTCGGCGAGTTTTCCAGGCAGCGAGGCGACGTCGAGGGCGCCCTTGCGCCGCGTCAGCTCGCGCGCCTTTCGTGCGGCTTCGCGGGCCGTGGCCGCCTCGACCACCTTGCCGACGACCACCTTGGCCTCGCTCGGATGCTCCTCGAGCCACGAGGCCAGCGCCTCGTTGAGCACGCCTTCCACGGCGGGGCGGACCTCGGAGGAGACCAGCTTGTCCTTGGTCTGCGACGAGAACTTCGGGTCCGGCACCTTCACGGAGAGCACCGCCGTGAGGCCCTCGCGGCAGTCGTCGCCGGTGAGCGCCACCTTCTCCTTCTTGGAGACGCCGCCGGACTCGGCATAGCCGGTGATCTGGCGGGTCAGCGCTCCGCGGAAGCCGGCCAGATGGGTGCCGCCGTCACGCTGCGGGATGTTGTTGGTGAAGCACAGGACGGTCTCGTGATAGCCGTCGTTCCACCACATCGCGCACTCGACCTCGATGCCGTCGCGCGACGACTTGATCACGATCGGGTCCGCGACCAGCGGCTTCTTGTTGCGGTCGATGTAACGCACGAAGGCCTCGACGCCGCCCTCGTAGTGCATCTCCTCGCGCTTCTCGACGGCGTGGCGCTGGTCGCACAGCAGGATCCGCACGCCCGAGTTCAGGAAGGCGAGCTCGCGCAGGCGATGCTCGAGCGTCGCCCAGTCGTACTCGGTCATCGTGAATGTCTCGGTCGAGGCCAGGAACGTCACCTCGGTGCCGCGCTGGCCGCCCGCCTCGCCGACCACGGCGAGCGGCGCCACCGCCTCGCCGTGCCGGAACTCGATCGCGTGCTCGTGGCCGTCGCGCCAGATGCGCAGCTTCAGCCAGCTCGACAGCGCGTTGACGACCGACACGCCGACGCCGTGCAGGCCGCCCGAGACCTTGTAGGAGTTCTGGTCGAATTTTCCGCCGGCGTGGAGCTGGGTCATGATGACCTCGGCGGCCGACACGCCCTCGCCCTTGTGGATCGCGGTCGGGATGCCGCGGCCGTCGTCCCGCACCGTCACCGAGCCGTCGGGATTCAGCGTGACCGAGACCTCGCGGGCGTAGCCGGCCAGCGCCTCGTCGATGGCGTTGTCGACCACCTCGTACACCATGTGGTGCAGGCCGGAGCCGTCGTCGGTGTCGCCGATATACATGCCCGGCCGCTTGCGCACGGCGTCGAGGCCCTTGAGGACCTTGATCGACTCGGCGCCGTAGTCGGAGCCGTCGGAGGGAAGGCGCGAGGGAGTCGGATCGTCCATGAAACGAGCTTCGAAAGGTCCTGGGACGGGGGAATTCGCTGGTTCGGTGTGACACGAAAGCCGGGGCGCGTACAGGACAATATGTCGATCCGTAAATGGTTATCGGACAAAGAGAATTCAAGAGATTTCGGCAGCCGCGGGACGGCCGTCCGACGGAGCCGTGCGACGGCGAATCAGGACAGTCCGAAAGCTATCGATTCCGGTGTCACGACACCTTCCGGACGAGGCTGTCGCCGTCCGGCCGGGGCGCGACCTCGAACACGTCCGCCTCGGCCGCGATCCCGGCGAAGGCGGCCGGGTCGGCGCCCGCCATCCAGACCTGGGCGCCGAGCGCGCCGAGCGCCTCGAACAGCGCGCCGCGTCGGCCGGGATCGAGATGGGCGACCACCTCGTCGAGCAGCACGACCGGGGCGATGCCGGTCATGGTGGCGACGAGCCCCGCGTGGGCCAGCACCAGCGTGATCAGCAGCGCCTTCTGCTCGCCCGTCGAGGCGTCGCGGGCCGCGATCCCCTTTGGCGCGAAGCTGACGAGCAGATCGGTGAGATGCGGGCCGTCGAGCGTGCGCCCGGCGGCGGCGTCGCGCCCGCGGTTGTCGCGCAACACCGTGCGGTACCGGTCCTCGACCTCGATCGCCGGACGGTCGAGCGCCGCCTGCTCCATCCAGCCGTCGAGCACCAGGCCCGCCGAGGGAAACGGCCCGGCCCCGCGCTCGAGCAGCGTCGCGGCGAGCCGCCGCACGGTCTCGGCCCGGGCGGCCGCCACGGCGACGGCGAGCTCGGCCGTCTCGTGCTCGGCGGCGTCGAGCCAGTGCGGGTCGGGCGACGGGCTTTCGAGGAGCCGATTGCGGCCCCGCAGGGCGCGCTCGAGTGCCGAGACGCGCGTCGCGTGGTCGGGATGCACGGCGAGCACCAGCCGGTCGAGGAAGCGCCGGCGCTCCGACGCCGGCCCGAGAAACAGCCCGTCCATGGTCGGCACCAGCCAGACGAGCCGCAGATGCTCGGCGAAGGCCGTCGCCGCGCCGACCGGCTCGCGGTCGATCCGGCATTTTCGCGCATGCGGGCCGTCGCCGCCGGCCGGCGCCAAAAGCCCGGTGCCGAGCGTCGCGAGCCCCTGCGCCCCCTCGACCTCGGCGGCCACGGCCCAGCTGCCGGGGCCGTCCTCGCGGGCGACGGCGTCGAGCGTCGCCCGGCGCAGGCCGCGCCCGGGGCCGAGAAACGAGATCGCTTCGAGAATGTTGGTCTTGCCGGCGCCGTTCGGCCCGGTCAGCACGACCAGCCGCCGCGACACGTTCAGGGTCGCGCTCGTCCAGCTGCGGAAGTCGGTCAGGCTGAGCTTGAGGATCTGCGGGGCGACGGTCATGTCCCTCACCTGTCATGGCCGGGCTCGTCCCGGCCATCCACGCTCTTGAAGACGTGGATGCCCGGCACGAGGCCGGGCATGACGACTCGGAGATTGCCGCGAGCGGCGCGCCTCACACCCGCATGGGCATCAGGACGTAGAGGGCGCCCTTGGCGTCCTTGTCCTGGATGAGGGTCGGCGAGCCCGGGTCGGCGAGCTTGAGGATCGCGGTGTCGCCCTCGATCTGGGCCGCGATGTCGAGCAGGTAGCGCGAGTTGAAGCCGATATCGAGCGGGTCGGCATCGTAGGCGACCTCGATCTCTTCGGTGGCGCTGCCGGAATCCGGGTTGGTCACTGAGAGGATCAGCTTGCTGCCCGAGATCGACAGCTTGACGGCGCGGCCGCGCTCGCTCGACACGGTCGAGACGCGGTCGACGGCCTGCTCGAAGTCGCGTTTCTCGACCTCGAGGAGCTTGTCGTTGCCGGCCGGGATGACGCGGCCGTAGTCCGGGAAGGTGCCGTCGATCAGCTTCGAGGTGAGCACGACGGCGCCCAGCGAGACGCGGATCTTGGTGGCGGAGAGCTCGATCTTCACCTCGCCCGCCGGGTCCTCGATCAGCCGATGCACCTCGCCGACCGTCTTGCGCGGCACGATCACGCCCGGCATGCCCTCGGTGCCGGCGGGCGCCGGGAACTCGACCTGGGCGAGGCGGTGGCCGTCGGTCGCGACGGCGCGCAGCCGCGCGGTCGCGCCCTCGCCGGCGACGTGCAGATAGATGCCGTTGAGGTAGTAGCGCGTCTCCTCGGTCGAGATGGCGAACTGGGTCTTGTCGATCAGCCGCTTGAGGTCGGCGGCCGGCAGCGCGAAGGCGTGCGTCATGTCGCCTGCTGCGAGATCCGGGAAGTCGCTCTCGGGCAGCGTCTGCAGCGTGAACTTGGAGCGTCCGGCCCGGATCGTCAGCACGGCGCGGTCGCCGGTGGCGTCGAGCGTCACCTGCGAGCCCTCCGGCAGCTTGCGGACGATCTCGTAGAACATGTGGGCCGGCACCGTGGTGACGCCGCCCGACGCCACCTCGGCCGGGATCGTCTCGATGATCTCGAGGTCGAGGTCGGTCGCCTTGAAGGACAGCTCCGAGCGGTCGGCGCGGATCAGCACGTTGGCGAGGATCGGGATGGTGTTGCGCCGCTCGACCACGCGGTGGACATGCGACAGCGATCGCAAAAGCTCGGACCGCTCGACCGTGACCTTCATGCGGAACCCCGCTCGACTGACTACGCAAAGGCGCGCCGGACAGGCCTGCGCCGACTGATGACGCTCGTCGCCGGGACGGTCCCGGCTCGGATGATGCTCATGGCCTAGGACGGTCCCGGCCCGGGCCGCCCGCTCGCGCGGGCGCCGGACGGACGCCGTGGGCGCACCGGAACACGGGAAAGTGCAATGCCGGGGCGGATTCGGCAAGGGTAACGACGCAATCCCCCGACAATCCGGGTGTTTTCGGCCGTCGTGTCGGCGATTGCGCTCGGCGTCGTGCGGGCCGTCGGGTCGCGACGGCACCATCGTCACCGGGCGGTGTCGCGGCCGGTCAGAGGCGGCCCGTCACAGCGTGATGCCGCCGGGCGGCGTCTCGGCGCCGGCCCGGTAGGCCAGCAGCTGCTCGGCCCGTCGCCACGGGGTGATGTGGTGGGCGTTCACATGGGCGCGCGCCGCGGTGGCGATGCGGCGCATCCGCTCGGGGTCGGCGAGCGCCGCCTCGACCACGGCGGTGAGGCTGCCCGGCACGTCGGCGTCGTAGTGGAGCGCGTGGACGCCCTCGAGAAGCGGGTGGAAGCGGGCGATGGTCGGCTGGTTGATCACCGGCACCGAGTAGACGGCCGCCGCCTCGTAGTGGCGGATGCAGTCCCAGCCGAAGCCCTCCGGCGACCAGGTCAGCCAGGCTTGGCTCATCAGCCGGCAGAACTCGTCCTTCCGCAGCCGCTCCTCGGCGATAAAGATGTCCTTGCGGCGCGCCGCCAGCGCCCGCAGCTCCTCCAGCCCGGTGTGGCGCACCGTCGAGGAGTTGGTGGCGACTGCGACGAGCAGGCCGATGGTCTTCTCCGGACACGCCGTCTCGGGCAGCGACGGGCCGTCGCTGAGATACCCGATCGCCCACGGCCGCAGCTTCTCGAGCCGGCTCCGGTTGCGCGGCTTGCGGCGGAAGCGGGTGGACGGCATCTCCGGATGGGCGGTGCGCTGGAACACCTGCCAGCGGTCGATCGGCAGCTCGCGCTTGAAGTAGAAGGTGCAGCGGTCGAGCAGGAAGGCGTTGCAGCGCGGGATCGTGCGCATGTCGTCGCCGTCGACGACGAGCACGCTCATGCGGCGCGGCAGCAGCCGGATCGCCTGGATGCCGAACAGCCGGATGAACCGCCGCCACGGTCGCGGCGGCCAGTGGAACACGCTGCGCAGCGGTCGCCAGTGCCAGGGCGGGTGGCGGGTCGGCGGATGCACCACGATGGTGTCGATCTCGTAGCGCCAGGCCCGCCGCCACAGGTCGACGAACTCGCGCAGGCCGAACTCGCGGACGTTCTCGGGGGCCGACGCGGCGAGGTCCTCCTCGCTCGTCCACAGCAGCATGGCGTTGGCCGGGTCGACGCGCGACAGGAGGCCGGCATTGCCGATCTCGACGATCGGCGGGGAGGCTTTCACGGGGACGGACCGGTCCGATGGCATGCAGGTCACTCGCTCGCGGCGGCCCGCGAGAGGAGCGGCGCCGCGTGGCCGGACCCTACTCCGGCGGGTGCGCCGGGGTCACGATCCGGATTGTATCGGAGTGTGACGGTGGTCCCCTTCGTGCCTCACTCCTGCAGCTCGCGCTTGATCGCCTCGATCTCCTCGGCGAGCGCGAGATCGTTGCCGACCAGGTTCTCGATCTTGCGGACGGCGTGCAGCACGGTCGTGTGGTCGCGGCCGCCGAAGCGGCGGCCGATCTCGGGCAGCGAGCGCAGCGTCAGGGTCTTGGCCAGATACATGGCGATCTGGCGCGGCCGCACCACGTTGGCGGTGCGGCGCGAGGAGAGGAGATCGCCGCGGCTGACATTGTAGCGGCGGGCGACGATGCGCTGGATCTCCTCGATCTTCACCTTGCGCGGCTCCTGCGGCCGCACGAGGTCGCGGATCTCGCGCTCGGCGAGCTCCATGGTGACCGGCTGGCCGGTCAGCTTGGAGTGGGCGAGCAGCCGGTTGAGGGCGCCTTCGAGGTCGCGACCGTTGTGGGTCACCGACTTCGCGATGAAGGCGAGGACGGGCGCCGGCACGTCGAAGGCGGCGTGGTGGTTGCGCGCGCTCGCCACCCGGGCCTGCAGGATCTCGAGCCGCAGATCCTCGCCGAACGAGCCCATCTCGACGACCAGCCCGCCGGCGAGCCGCGAGCGGACCCGGTCGTCGAGATTCTCGAGGTCGAGCGGCGGGCGGTCGGCGGCCACCACGACCTGCCGGCCGGCGTCGATCATGGCGTTGAGCGTGTGGGAGAACTCGGCGAAGGTCGACTTGCCCTGCAGGAACTGCAGGTCGTCGATGAGGAGCACGTCGGTCGCCCGCAGCACCTCCTTGAAGGCCAGCGTCGTCTGGGTGCGCAGCGACGAGACGAAGCCGTACACGAACTTCTCGGCCGTGAGATAGAGGACGCGCCGCTCGCCGCCGGCATTGCCGGCCCAGGCGATCGCCTGCAGCAGGTGGGTCTTGCCGAGCCCGACCGCGGCGTGGACGTAGAGCGGGTTGAACATCACCGGATCGCCGCGGCGCGCGGTGGCGACCTGCTTGGCGGCGGCATGGGCGAGCGAGTTCGCGCGGCCGACCACGAAGGAGTCGAAGGTCAGCCGCGGGTCGAGCGGCGAGCCGCCGATCGAATCGTGGGCCGAGGCCGCCGCCGGCGTCGCCGAAGCGATGGGCGCGGCGGCGTGGCCGTTGAGGGTGCCGAAGCCGACCGGTGCCGGATCGTGCCGCACCGTGACGGTGGCCGGCGACACCGGCTTGGTCGTCGCGGCCGCAGCGGGGCGCATCATCGTGGAGCGCACCGAGAGGTCGATGCGGCGGACCAGCGGCTCCTCGCCCTGCCAGCAGGCGAGCACCCGCTCGGCGTAGTGGGACTGAATCCAGCTCTTGAGGAAGCGGGTCGGCACCGAGAGGCGCACCGTCTCGCTCTCGACGCTCTCCAGCTCCATGCGGGCGAACCAGCTCGAGAAGATGTCCTCGCCGACCTCGGCGCGCAGGCGACCCTTCACCCGCGTCCAGCGTTCCTGATGGTTGTTCGTCATGGTCATGGCCTCACGCATTCCGCCTGGGGCGGACACTGACAGTCGGGTGCTCGCGCGGCCGGAGGGACTCCGGCGCGTTCGGGCACGGTCGATCCGCGGGGCGCCGCGGGCCTCGACGGGCGAGGCGGGCGCCCCCGGTGGTCAGCTTTCGGGAGGCGAGAGCGTGGCCGGTCGCACGGACGGGCCGGGACGGCGGGGGACGAGGGGCAGACGGGGAGAGAGAGCGGGTCCACGCCGACCGACAGCCGCGGGACCATTCGACACCGACCGGGCGTCGAAACGAATGTGCCACATTTTAGTCATGTTCGCCCCTGGACTTAAAGTCTGTAGTTCGGCCTCGAAGCCACAGAATTCCCGATCAGCCGCTGAAGTATTGGTTCAGCGGACGTCGAACAGTCCCGTTTGTTTTCAGGTACAAGAGATGGGGTCGATACGCCGTACGAGCCTTCGGCACGTTCACGTTGTTACTTTAAACTACGCCTTTCGGTGTGAACGTCGCGCCTGTGACTCACGATCTCGACCTCTTCTTCGGAACCCGCCGAGCGGCGGGGCCTGTCCATCACCAATACACAGGGCCCCCCCGGCCCGCAATGCCCTGGATGGGGCGGCTCGGCGGCAATGCAGCGTCGGGTTACGCCGGGCCGCGCAACGAATCTTCTTGCAAACGACAACCGATTGTCCGCGCGTCGAATTTCATCGTGTTGTGACAAACCGCGCGGGTTAACCAAACTGCCCCGCGACGGCGCGCGGCGGAGACGGCGTGCGACAGCCCGGGAGGCAATGCCGACCGGTCGCCTCGGCTTTGATGTTAACGCTTTGTTAAGGCGCTGAATTTCCTGCGCGCCCGAGCCGGGTAACCTGCGCTCCGATGGGCATCCGGCCGGGGGGACTCGTAACTCGCGTGGAATACGGGAAACTACTTAAAGTCGCGATTGTGCTTAACGGGACCGCGAAGTTGTTGCGCAAGAGCAACGGTGATGCCTCGGAACAACATCGAAAGCCGGGGTTCTTCGTAAGGGATCGTCCGCGTCATGTCATCCGACCTACGTAGATGAACAGGGGACAACGACAGAATTGTCGTGGCGCGGTCGGGTGTTTGGAACATCGAAACAAGGATTTGCGGAACCGAGGGGCGGAAATGCGACTCGCGAATGCCTCGGCGCAGAGCCTGTCAGGATCCGAGATCGTGTGACGGCGGTCACCCCGGCTGCGGGGCAGGCCCGTCCGAAACGACGAAAGGCCGGGACGACCCCGGCCTTCTCACAACCCCGAAAGAGAGGAACGACCGCGGTCGTTCTCAGGCGAGCTTGGTCACCGCATGGGTGAGGCGCGCCACCTTGCGGCTGGCGCTGCGCTTGTGGACCACGCCCTTCTGGGCCGCCCGCATGAGCACCGGCTCGGCCGCCTGCAGGGCCGCCGTGGCCGCCGCCTTGTCGCCGCTCGCCAGCGCCTCCTCGACCTTGCGGACGAAGGTGCGCATGCGCGAGCGCCGCGCCTTGTTCACCTCGGTGCGACGCGCGATCTTGCGGGTGGCCTTCTTGGCGGAAGTCGTATTGGCCATCTTGGCGGTGTCCGTCCGTTGTAACCGAGTGACTCGGTCTCAGTGTCTGTCGTCGTCTGTCTTGCCGTGGGGCGGCCCGGGATGGCCCGGTCCGGCGCCGCGCTCGCAAGGGGCGCACAAAATCTGCCGCGGCGCGCTCGCGCCGCCGGGTGAGCGACGCTTATAAGTGTGCGCCCCGTCGGCGTCAACGGCCCTCTGTCGGATGTTTGCGGCGCACGCTATGATTTCCACATACCCCTCCGAGCGCGGCCTTTCCCGATGATTCGCTTCGCCTTTCGCTTCGTCGGCCTGTGGATCCTGGCCGCGGCCTTCATCTTCCTCGTCTACGACGGCACCCGGTCGATCGCCGCCGGGGTGGTGCTGATCAAGCCGTTCGGCGAGACCTGGAACGACATCCATGCCGGCAGCCTGCAGGCCTTGCAGCCGATCATGGAGCGGCACTCGCCCTGGCTGTGGGATCCCGCCATGCTCAAGGCGCTGACCTCGCCGACCTGGCTGGTGCTCGGGGTCATCGGCATGATTCTCGTGCTGCTCGGCCGCAAGAAGAAGCCGCTGATCGGCTACGCGCGTCGCTGAACCCCGCTTTCCCGGTTCCCGCCTGATCGAGATGTGATCGGCCGCCCGCCTGCGCCGGGCGGCCGCGCTCCCCATATCTCGCCTCGCGTCCGCAGCGGCGCACCCGAGAAGGAGACCCCCGATGTTCCTGTTCCGCAAGAAGGCCGAGATGCCGTCCCCGCGCGAGATGCTGCCGGGGCGCGACCGGCCGATCCCGACCGCGTCGCATCACTTCGTCAACGGGCGCGCCCTGCAGGGACCGTATCCGGACGGGCTCGAGACGGCGATCTTCGGGCTGGGCTGCTTCTGGGGCGCCGAGCGGAAGTTCTGGCAGCTCGGCGACGGCGTTCACGTCACGGCGGTGGGTTACGCCGGCGGCGGCACGCCGAACCCGACCTACGAGGAGGTCTGCTCCGGCCGCACCGGCCACAACGAGGTGGTGCTGGTGGTCTTCGATCCGAGGACGATCTCCTACGAGCGCCTGCTGCAGACCTTCTGGGAGAGCCACGACCCGACCCAGGGCATGCGCCAGGGCAACGACGTCGGCACCCAGTATCGCTCCGGCATCTATGTCGGGTCGCCGGCGCAGCGCGCCGCCGCGGAAGCGTCGCGCGACGCCTATCAGGCGGCGCTGTCGGCGCGCGGCCACGGGGCGATCACGACCGAGATCGTCGACGCGCCGCCGTTCTATTTCGCCGAGGACTATCACCAGCAGTATCTCGCCAAGAACCCGGCCGGCTATTGCGGGCTCGGCGGCACCGGCGTGAGCTGCCCGGTCGGCGCCGGCGTGCCGGCGGCGTGAGGGGCGCAGCGCCCGGGCGCTGAAGCAGACTTTCCATCGATCGCGATCACGCGCGGCCGGGCACGCCCCGGCCGCATTTCTTATCCTGCGCGATGTCTGCTCGGTGTCACCGCAACGGATCTAACCGTGGACCGTGGCAGGGCCGCCGCACGTCGCCGCGGAGCGACGAAACCCTGGCGTGCGCGGCCCGGAAACCCCCGTGCGGTGAAGCTTTGTTAACGATAATGAGGTGTTAATCCCGGACAGTAGAGTTCTCAGCGCAGTCCGGATTCCCATGCGGCACGTTCGTAACCTCGTCGTGATCCTCGCCGCCCTGGCCGTCTCCGGCTGTGTCTCGACGCCGCGCTTCCTGATGCCCGGCCCGCCGCCGCCGCCGCCCTCGATCGACGCGGTCGTCTACGGCGGTCCCGACGTGACCGGTGCGATCCCCGGTGCGATCCCTGGGCCGTCGCCCGCCGTCGCCGCGGCGCTGGTCCGGGCCGACGATCCCGATCCGCCCTACACGCTCGATGCCGGCGACCGGCTGCGCGTCGTGGTCTACGGCCAGGAGGGGCTCACCAACACCTATGCGGTCGATGCCGCCGGCCGCATCACGCTGCCGCTGATCGGTGGCGTCGCGGCCCGCGGCCGCACCACGGCCGAGCTCGCCAGGGTGATCGCGGCACGGCTGCGCGACGGCTACATCCGCGAGCCGCATGTCGCGGTCGAGGTCGAGTCCTATCGGCCGTTCTTCATTCTCGGCGAGGTGGCGTTCCCGGGCCAGTACCCGTTCGTCGCCCATCTCACGGCCGAGACGGCGGTGGCGATCGCCGGCGGCTTCACGCCGCGCGCCTATCGCACCGAGATCGAGATCACCCGCCCGACCCCGCAGGGACCGGTCCGCCTCAAGGGCCCGATGCTCA
This sequence comes from Rhodoplanes sp. SY1, assembly GCF_046000175.1. Taxonomy (NCBI): domain Bacteria; kingdom Pseudomonadati; phylum Pseudomonadota; class Alphaproteobacteria; order Hyphomicrobiales; family Nitrobacteraceae; genus Rhodoplanes; species Rhodoplanes sp. SY1. The sequence continues at coordinate 92,933 of NZ_JBEOMB010000008.1, read as the reverse complement.
CCCCGGTGCGCCCGGGCGACACCGTGGTGGTGTCGGAGCGGTGGTTCTGAGGGTCGCTTTCGGCGTACCCGCGATCCCTCGCGCAAGGCTTATCCGCTCGTCCCCGCGAAGGCGGCGACCCAGGGGCGGCACGGTGCGACGTCCTGGATTCCCGCCTTCGCGGGAATGAGCGGAGGTCTGGGCCGCGCCCCGGAATGACAATCGCCCCTCACCGGTGATGCACGGCGAGCCACACGGTGGCGCCGTCCGGATCGGTCGCGTCGACGCGGTGGCGGGCGTGGGCCGGGATGTGGACGAAGTCGCCGGGGCGCAGGTCTCGCGGCGCCGCCTCCTTCTCGAACCGCAGGGTCGCGGTCCCGCTGAGCAGCACCACCCATTCGCCCCAGGCCTGATCGTACCAGAAGCCCGGCGGGCTCGCCTGACCGTGCGAGACGATGCGCTCGATCTTGAGATCCGGCGTCGCGAGCAGGGTCGCGATCACCTCCTCGGCGCGGCGCGTCTCGCTGCCGGCGAACAGGTTGCCGCTGGTGATCATTCCGGCCTCGCTGCTCTCGGTCGGTCGCCCCGGTCCGCCACGGCCTGACGCCGTGGCGTCACGTCGCGCGCGCGAGCCAGGCCGCGATGTCGTCGCGATGCTGGTTCAGGTAGTGGCGGAACCACACGGCGTAGCGCTCGGGATGCGCCTTCTGGTCGGCGAACAGCGTCTCGAACGGCACCCAGGCGTACTCGCTCACCTCGTCCGGTGCCGGCGCGACCGCGCCGTCGAAGGTGCCGCCGAAGGCATGCACCAGCTCGTCCTCGATGAAGCCGTTGGACAGCGTCGCGCGGTAATGCGTCTTGAAGATCGGCGCGAGCGCGCAGGCGAATCCCATCTCCTCGGGCAGCCGCCGCAGCGCCGCGTCGAGCGTCGACTCGCCGGGCCGCGGGTGGCTGCAGCAGGTGTTCGCCCACAGCCCGCCCGAGTGGTACTTGGCCGGGTTGCGGCGCTGGATCAGGATCTCGCCGCGGGCGTTGCGGACCAGCACCGAGATGGCGCGATGCGGCAGGCCGCGGCGATGCACCTCGGTCTTGCCGGCGACGCCGAGCGGCCGGTCGTCGGCGTCGACCAGGATGATCTGCTCCTCGGTCGCGTCCTCGGTCGTCGGGTCGGCGATCGCATCGACCGGCATTCTGGATCTCTCGTGCTGCAGTGCGTGACGACCGCGTGGGGTGCCGCGCGGAATGGCCGCAGTATAGGCAAGGGGGGCGGGGCGACAACCCCGGGCCGACAATCCCGGGCCGATAGCCCGGGGCCGACGTGCCCGCGACGCCGAACGGCCGGCGCGGGCGCCGGCCGTCATGGGTGTCGCCAAGGAAGGGGGCGGTTCGGCCCGGTCCGGGGCGGGGCGGGGCTGCCGGACCGCGCCGCGCCAGAGCCGCCGCTGCGGTCAGATCGCCGCCGCTGCGGTCAGACCGCAGCCGCTGCGGTCAGACCGCAGCCGTGATCCACTGCTCGAGCTTGGCCTTCGGCGCGGCGCCGACCTGGCGCGACGAGAGCTCGCCGTTCTTGAACAGCATCAGGGTCGGGATCGACATGATGTTGTACTGCGCCGCGACCTTGGGATTCTCGTCGACGTTGAGCTTGACGATCTTCACCTTGCCGTCGAGCGAGCCGGCGATCTCCTCGAGGGCCGGGGCGATCATGCGGCAGGGGCCGCACCACTCGGCCCAGAAGTCCACGACGACCGGCTTGTCCGACTTCAGCACCTCGGTCTCGAAGTCCTGGTCGGAAACCTTGGTCACGCCCATGCCATACCTCGCGGGGTTCGATGATCGGGCCTGAACGTATGAATGCGTCCCGGGTGCGTCAAGGCGCCGCCGCGGCGACCCCGAGCCGGGCCAGGGCGGCGGCCCGGGCGTCGGGCGGAATCTCCATCAGCTCCGGCGTTTCGGTCCACACCAGCGCGGTGGAGATGCGCCGTCCGGGCCACAGCCGGCCGAGCACGGCGGCATAGAGCGCGAGTTGCGTCACGTAGTCGGGCGGCACCTCGGCGAGCGTTCTCGGGGCTGTGCGATTCGTCTTGAAGTCGGCGATCAGCACGGCGTCCGCCGTGACGGCGAGGCGGTCGACCTGGCCGGCGACGACGAGCGGCGTCCCGTCCGGCCGCGCGAGGCGGCCGAGGATCGGCACCTCGGCGCGGCTGCCGGAGCCGAACAGCGGGGCGAAGCGGGCGTCGTCGAGAATCGCCAGCGTCTCGGCGAGCAGCGCCTCGCGGGCGGCCTCGGGGAGCGCCGCGGCATTGCGGGCCAGCACGGCGCGGGCCCTCGCGGCGCGCGTCTGCGCGGCGATCTCGGGCAGCGACTGGAGAAGCCTATGGGCGAGGCTGCCGCGCAGCATCGCCGCCTTGCGGGCCGCTTCCGTGCCGACGACGCGGCGCGGGACGGCGGGCCGATCCTCGTCGAGGGCGCGCGAGGGCGAGACGGCGGCGGGCGCCGCCGTGTCGGTGGCGACCGGCGCGCGCAGCCAGGCCGGTTCCGACTCCGGCGACGCGGACGGCGACGTGGCCTCCGCCGCCGGGGTGGGTTCGGGCAGGGGCTCGGCCGCCACCTTGCGATAGATGCGGACCGGCGCGTCGTGGCCGGGAAGCGTCTCCTCCGTCACGCCCGGCTTGCCGGCGAGCTGCGTCGTGATCAGCTCGTGCCAGCAGCCGGCCGGCGGCTTCTTGGCACCGGCGCAGCCGCAGACGACCAGGCGGTGGGCGGCGCGCGTCATCGCCACGTAGAGGAGCCTTCGGTACTCGTCCTCGGCCTCGCGGGCGGCGGCCGCGCGGGCCGCGGCGAGCGCCGGCGGATCCTGCTCCTTGCGGCCGGCCCACACCGGCGCCCCCGGCGCGCCGGGGGCGAGGTGCTCGGTCGGCAAGGTGAGAAGCCGCGGCGGCCGCGGGCCGGAGGGCGGCTGCGTCGTGTCGGCCAGGAACACCAGCGGCGCCTCGAGGCCCTTGGCGCCGTGCACGGTCATCACCCGCACCTCGTCGCGGCGGATCTCCATGTCGCGCTTGATCTCGCTTTCGGCGGCGCGCAGCCAGGCGACGAAGCCCTGCAGCGACGGCGTCTCGCGCCGCTCGAAGTCGAGCGCCAGCGCCAGGAACTCGTCGAGCGCGTCGTTCGCCTCGTGGCCGAGGCGGGCGAGGATTGTCTTGCGCCCGCCCTCCGGGCCGAGCAGCCGGGCGAAGAAGTCGAACGGTCCGCAGCGCCGCGCCGCCTCGGCGCAGCGATCGAAGCGCGCCGCCGCGTCGGCGACGACGGGATCGTCGCCGGCCGCGGCCATCAGCGCCGCGTGCAGCGTGCCGCGCCGGCCGTGGGCGAGGCGGAACAGCATGTCGTCGTCGAAGCCGAGCAGCGGGCTCTTGAGCGCGATCGCCAGCGCGAGATCGTCGGCCGGCAGCAGGATCGCGTCGGCCAGCGCCATCAGGTCGACGACGGCGACATGCTCGGTCAGCGTCAGCCGATCGGCGCCGGCGACCGGCACGCGCGCCTCGCCGAGCGCCCGGATGATCGCCTCGAACATGGGCCCGCGCTGGCGCACCAGCACCAGCACGTCGCCGGCGCGCAGCGGCCGGCTCTCGTGGCCGGCCGGCGCGCCGGCGTCGATCAGCGCGCGGATCGTCTGCGCAATCTGTCGCGCGAGCTTGACCTGCGGGCTCGTCTCGATCGTTTTGTCGAACGGCGCGTCCCAGCCCTCGATCTCGTCGCGTGGATCGGGCGGCGTCAGCGGCCACACCTCGACGATGCCGGGCGCCGCGTCGGGGAGCGCAATGTGCGGCGGAATCCCGTCGGCGTCCGACGTGATGCTGGCGAACATCTCGGGCGCCGCGAACACCGCGTCGACGGCGCCGAGAATGTTGGCGCCGGAGCGGAACGACACCTTGAAGTCGCGCCGGTGGAAGGTCAGGCCCGCCGCCTTGTGGGCGGTCTCGAAGTGCCGCCGCATGCGGGCGAACTCCTTCGGCACGGCGCCCTGGAACGAGAAGATCGACTGCTTCTCGTCGCCGACCGCGAAGACGGTGCGGCGGATCGGCCGCGCGCCGGCCCCGGCCGTGAACTCGGCGACCAGGAGGCGGATGATCTCCCACTGCTTCGGGCTCGTGTCCTGCGCCTCGTCGATCAGCACGTGGTCGATGGCGCGGTCGAGCTTGTAGTGCACCCAGCCGGGCGCGGTCTGCTGAAGGAGCGCGAGGGTGCGGTCGATCAGGTCGTCGTAGTCGAGGAAGCCGCGGCGGTTCTTCTCGGCGACGTAACGGGCGATCACGGCGGCCGCGAGCGTGATGAGGGCCGCGGTGCGGTCGCGCGCCGCGACGGCATCGCGCCGCGCCACGAGAGCGATCACGCGCTCCTGCTCGACCGTCAGTCGCTCGGCGAGCCCCGGATGCTTCTTGGCGATGCCCGACGTGACGAGCGATTTTCGTCGCTCGCGCTTGCCGGTGAGGAAGACGTCCAGATAGGCCTCGATCTGCTCCGCCCCGCGCGCCGCCGCGGCGGCCGTAAAGCGGGCGCACTGCTTCTGGTCGTTCGCCGTGCCGCCCTTGCAGACGGCGGCGACCGAGGCCCAGTCGGCGGCCGGCAGGATCGGCCCGTCGACGATCGCCTTGTCGATCGCCGCGATCGTATCGTCGCTCGTGACGCCGAGCGACGTCGACAGGTTCTCCAAGGCGCCCTGCAGGCCGCCATGCGCGTCGATCCAGGCGGTCAGCGCGTGGCGGCGGAACACCGCCTCGCGGACGAGGTCGCGCAGCGTCTGGTCGGCGGCGGCGGCGAGCGCGGCCGCGAGCGCCCGGCCGGTCGGCGAGCCGGGGTCGGCCGTGGCGTCGAGCAGCACCGCCATGGTGGAGCGGTCCAGAAGCTCGTCGGTGGCGCGGTCGTCCAGCACGGAGAAATGCGCCGGCACGCCGGCCTCGAACGGAAAACGCTGCAGGAGGCGCGTGCAGAAGGCGTGGATGGTCTCCACCTTCAGACCGCCCGGCGTGTCGAGCGCCGCGGCGAACAGTTTTCGCGCCTGCTCGCGGTCGCGCGCCGTGATGGATTTGACTCCGAGACTGGTGAGCTTCTCATCGAGCGCCGCGTCGTCGAGCGAAATCCAGCCGGCGAGCTGCCCGAAGACGCGGTCCGCCATGTTGGCGGCCGCCGCCTTGGTGAAGGTGATGCAGAGAATCTTCGCCGGATCGACGCCGGCGAGCAGCAATCGGATCACCCGCTGCGCCAGCACGTGCGTCTTGCCCGAGCCGGCATTGGCTGACACGAACACCGAGGCATCCGGATCCGCCGCCTCGGCCTGCACGGTCGTGACATCGACCGGGATGATTTTCGGGCGACTCATGCTCGGGCCTCTCGCAGCGCGCTGCCGTCACCTCTCCCCGCGTGCGGGGAGAGGTCGGGGTTTGCGCCGAAGGCGCGAAGCCCGGGTGAGGGGGCGTGTCGAGGATACGGAGGCGCCCCCTCATCCGACTCGCCGCTGCGCGGCGAGCCACCGTCTTGTCGCGCGAGAGCGCGACCCCGCGCGCGGGGAGAAGGACAGGCGGCGGCGCGTCGTAAAATGTCGCGCATCACTCGCCCCCCTCTCCGGTCGACCACTCCTTCACGCGGGCGAGGTCGTCGTAGGTGCCGTAGCGGCTCTTCCACATCGAGAGCACCAGCGAGCGGTAGGGCGTCTCCGGGTCGTCGAACTTCTTCACCAGCCCGATCAGCTTGCCGAGCGCGGCGTCGGCGGCGGCATCGGGCGACTGCGTCTCGAGATCGACCGGACAGCATTCGCCGGCCGGGTCGCCGCCGGTGAGGCGCACATAGGCGAGCTCGTCGAGCCCGGCACCGGGCGGCAGCCCGTCGAAGCCGCCGCCGCGCAGAATCGCGCCTTCGAGCGTGAGCTGCGGCGAGAGGCCGAGCCGCACCTGCTTGGAGGAGGGCGGCGCCCCGGTCTTGAAGTCGAGAATGGCGAACGAGCCGTCGGGATGGCGCTCGATGCGGTCGGCGCGGGCGCGCAGCCGGAAGGCGCGGCCCTCGCCGAGCGGAATGTCGAGTTCGCCCTTGATCTCGGCGGTCACGACCGTGCCGTCGGCGCGGCGCTCGCGCTCGAAGCGCACGAACCAGCGGGCGATCTCGGTGAAGCGCGGCCACCAGAAGGCGCGTGCCTCCGGCGTGTCGTCGAGCTTGGCGAATTCCTGCCGGCCGATCTCCAGGAGTGCGGCGAGGGGGTCGTCGGGCAGCGCCGCGGCGTAGCGCTCGCAGAACGTGCCGATCGCCGCGTGGATGGCGATGCCGCGGTCCTTGGCGCCGGGTGGCAGATCCACCGGATCGAGCGGCGACAGCCGCAGGATGTGCTTCGCATAGATCGTGTAGGGATCGCGCAGCCAGTGCTCGATCTCGGTGACCGAGAGCGACACGGGGCGCACGTCGCGCGGCGGCTTGGGCTCCGGCCGGGCGACGCGCTTCGGCGGCCCGTCCGGCCGATCGAGCTTTCGCGCGAGATCCAGATACGCCTCGCCGCGTCTCACGACGTCCTTCCAGGCCGGGCCGGCGACGGCGGCGAGCCGCTGCAAGAAGCGCGAGGCGGCGACCGGCGCGCCGCCGACCTTGCCGGGCCGCGTCATCACCACCTCGGGGGCGGAGCCGGCGAGCTGGGCGAAGTCGTGCGCCGACAGGCCGATGCGGCGCTCTGGCAGGTCGAGACCCAGGGCGTGGCGCATGCCGCGGCTGAGCCACGGGTCGCTCGCCGCGGCCGGCGGCCACACGCCTTCGGCGAGGCCGCCCAGCACGAAACGGTCGACCGTCACGAGCCGCGCTTCGAGCAGGCCGAGAATGTGCAGGCGGGCTCCCGCGACCGGCGGCGGCCGCACCACGCGGTCGGCGACGGCGGTGCGGAACAGCTCGGCATAGTCCTCGGTCGCCACCGGAAACGTCTCGGCCGCCGCCTCGTCGACGAGCTTGTCGAAGGTGTCGGCGAGCGCGCCGCCGTCCGCCCCCGCGAAGGCGACGATCCCGTGGGCGCCGTCGTCGGACAGCGCCTCGATCACGGCGCGATGCGCGGCGGCGAGCGCCGCCAGCCCCTGCGGTTTTCGCGAGTCGAGCTTTTCCAGCGGCGCCAGCGCGGCGGTCAGGCGCGCGACCAGGGCGGTCGCGGCGTCCAGCTCGTGCGCCCGCAGCCGGGCCCGCGGATCGGCCGGGTGGAGGGTCGACTCCTCGCCGGCCTGCAGCTTCGCCACCTCGGTGGCGATGGTGGCGAGCGCGTGGGCGAGGCCGGCCGTGCCGAGGCGCGGCCGCGGCCCGCGCAGCACCGCGCGCTCCAGCGCCGCGACGGCGCGGGCGTGCTCCGCCGCGTCGCGGCCGAGCCGGGCGAGCGGGTGCTTCAAGAGCGCCAGCAGCGGCACCGGCGCGACCTCGCCGAGCGCCGTCTCGGCGGCGAGGCGGGCGAACACGCCGGCCGGGGCGTCGGCGAGCGGCTGGCCGCCGGTGTCCGACACGGTCACGCCCCAGCGGCCGAGCGCGGCGGCGACGCGGCGCGCCAGCGCCCGGTCCGGGGTCGCGAGCGCCGCGGTGCGGCCGGGCTCTTCCAGCGCCTCGCGCAGCACGACCGCGATGGCGAGCGCCTCCTCCTCGGCGTTCGCCGCCTCGATCACGGAGAGGCCCGGCATGCCGTCGCGCACCGCCCCGGTGAAGTCCGCGTCGGCCAGCCGCCTTTGCCACAGATGGGTGGTCGGAGCCGGCCGCAACGCCTCGGAGAGCAGCACGCCGCGGTCGTGCCGGGGCGGGGTGCCGAGCGGCACCACGTCGGCGCGCCTCAGCCCCAAGCCGGCCAGCAGGCCGTGCAGGGCGAATTGCGGGTGGCCGCACTCGGGCTCCGGCCCAAGGCCGGAGCGGCCCGGCGCCAGCCCCGAGCCGTCCGCCACGCCGTCGATGGCCGCCCATGACTCGTCGTCGAGTGCCGTGTCGAGGCCGGGCAGCACCACGGCGCCGTGCGGCAGCCGCGCCACCGTGGCGATGAAGCGGGCCGTCGCCGGCATCGAGCCGGTCGAGCCGGCGACGATCACCGGCCCCTCGGCCCGCGCCGCGATGCGGGCGGCCTCGGCGGCGATCAGGAGATCGCGGCGGGCGGCCGGCTCGATGGTGTTCCGCTCGGCCAGCAGCGCCGGCCATGCCTCGCGGGCGACCGCCAGGAACTCCAGCGTCAGGCCCCAGTAGCGGTCGTGCTCCTCCGGGACGAGGGTGTCGAGGGCGGTCCACGGGACGCCCCGGGTGGTCATGTCGTCGATCAGCCGGGCGAGCTGGTCGGCCATGGCGAGCGCCGCCGCCGGGGTGTCGACTACGACGGGCGCCTGCTCGGCGGTCCTGCGGCGCAGGGTCTTGGCCCAGGCGAGGACGAGGCGGGCGAGCAGCAGCCGGCGCGACAGGCCGGGCAGGGCGGGGGGCAGGTCGAGCGCCTCGGGCAGGGCGGCGGCGTCGGCGCCTGCGGCCTCCGCGCCGCGGCCCGCGGCCGAGAAGGCCAGCTCGTCCTCGTCGATGTCGCCGAGCGCGACGATCCGGGGCAGCACGGCACCGTCGCGGCCCATCGCCGCGAAGAACACGTCCCGGGCGGTCCGGCAGGCCCGGCGGGTGGGCAGATAGAGCGTCACGCCGGCGAGCGCCAGCGGGTCGGCCGCGGCCGAGAAGCCCGGCACCAGCCGCCCCTCCAGGAGGGCAGCCGCAAGCGTGGGCAGGAACGGCACGGCGGCCGGAATCGTGTAGACGCGGGGTGCGGGAGGCTTTGGCACCGGATGTTCGGGCGAGCTGGGCATGGCCGGAGCTTAACCGGATTCGTCCGCAGGAATGCGAGGGCGCGATCGCCTTTCTTGTGTGCCTCCGCGGTTCCGACTAGTGTGCCGGGTCGCCGGCCGCAGGGACCGGCACCAGTCCCGGAACGGTAGGCTTTCCAGAGATTTGGTCATGACCGGCCGGCCCGTCGCCGGCCCCGGCGGGGGATTTCGGCGCGCCGAACGCGCGCGGTCCCCTCGAGGCAGTGAGGACACGTGCAGTACATCTCCACCCGCGGCGAGGCGCCGCCGCTCGGCTTCATGGACGTCACCCTCGCCGGCCTCGCCCGCGACGGCGGCCTCTACGTGCCCGAGGCGTGGCCCGGGCTCGACGCCGCGACCATGGCCGGCTTCGCCGGACGCCCTTATGCGGAGGTGTTCACCGAGGTGGTGGCGCCGTTCGTCGGCGACACGCTGACGGCGACCGACCTTTCCCGCATGGCGCGCGAGGCCTACGACACGTTCCGCCATCCGGCCGTGGTGCCGCTCGTGCAGGTCGCGCCGTCGACCTTCGTGCTGGAGCTGTTCCACGGGCCGACGCTGGCCTTCAAGGATCTGGCCATGCAGGTGCTGTCGCGCCTGATGGACCATGCGCTGGCGGCGCGCGGCGAGCGCTCGACCATCGTGGTCGCCACCTCGGGCGACACCGGCGGCGCCGCCGTCGAGGCGTTCCGCGGCTCGGCCCAGGCCGACCTCTTCGTGCTGTTCCCGCAAGGGCGCGTCTCCGACGTGCAGCGCCGGATGATGACCACGGCGGGCGCCGACAACGTCCACGCGCTCGCTATCGAAGGCACCTTCGACGACTGCCAGGCGATCGTGAAGGGCCTGTTCAACGACCACCCGTTCCGCGACCGGGTGCGGCTCTCCGGCGTCAACTCGATCAACTTCGCCCGGCTCGTCGCCCAGGTCGTCTATTATTTCGCCGCCGCCGCGGCGCTCGGCGCGCCGCACCGGAAGGTCGCGTTCACGGTGCCGACCGGCAATTTCGGCGACGTGTTCTCCGGCTATGTGGCGGCCCGCATGGGCCTGCCGGTCGACCGGCTGCTGGTCGCGACCAACGTCAACGACATTCTCGCGCGCACGCTCGCCACCGGCACCTATCAGGTTCGCGACGTGGTGGCGACCACGTCGCCGTCGATGGACATCCAGGTGTCGTCGAACTTCGAGCGCCTGCTGTTCGAGGCCTGCGAGCGCGACGCGAAGGCTGTGCGGGCCGCAATGGCATCGCTCGCCCGATTACAAGGCTTCACTATTCCAGGCCGTTCGCTCGGCGCCATGCGGGCCCTGTTCGCGGCCGACCGCGCCGCCGAGGAGGAGGTCGCCGCGACCATCCGCACGGTGCGGCGCGAGGCCGGCTATCTGCTCGATCCGCACACCGCGGTCGCCATGGCGGTCGCCGAGAAGGAGCCGCGCGACCCGTCGGTGCCGATGGTCGTGCTCTCCACGGCGCATCCGGCCAAGTTCCCGGACGCCGTCGAGGCCGCCTGCGGCATCCGCCCGGGGCTGCCGGACTGGCTCGCCGATCTGCCCGGCCGGCGCGAGCACGCGACGGTCCTTCCGGCCGACCAGGCCGCCGTCGCCCGCCACATTCTCAGCCACAGCCGCGCGGCGAGCGCGGACGCAGGAGCAGCCGCATGACCGTCGAGGTGTCGCGTCTTCCGTCCGGCCTGATCGTCGTCACCGACGACATGCCGCATCTCGAGACCGCGTCCCTCGGCGTCTGGGTCAACTGCGGCAGCCGCCACGAGCGGCCGGATGAGCACGGCATCTCGCATTTCCTCGAGCACATGGCGTTCAAGGGCACGGCGAGCCGCACGGCCCGCCAGATCGCCGAGGAGATCGAGGCGGTCGGCGGCGACCTCAACGCCGCCACCGGCGTCGAGGTGACGGCCTACTACGCCCGCATGCTGCGCGAGGACGTGCCGCTCGCCCTCGAGGTGCTGGCCGACATCCTCTCCAACCCGCGTTTCGACGACCACGAGATCGTCCGCGAGAAGAACGTCATCATCCAGGAGATCGGCGCCCTCGAGGACACGCCGGACGACCTGGTGTTCGACTATCTGCAGGCGACCGCCTATGCGGGCCAGCCGGTCGGCCGCTCGATTCTCGGCACGCCCGACACGGTGCGATCGATCGACGCTGCGATGCTGCGCGACTATCTGGGCCGCAACTATCGCGGTCCCGGAACCGTGGTGGCTGCGGCCGGCGCCGTGAACCATCAGGTGGTTCTGGAGAAGGTCGAGCGGCTGTTCGGTGGCTTCGCCGGTCCGTCGCGGGGGCGGCCGGAGCCGGCCCGCTTCCATGGTGGCGTGCATGTCGAGGCGCGCGACCTCGAGCAGGCGCATCTCGCGCTGGCGCTGGAAGGCGTGCCGCAGCGCGACCCCACCCTCTACAGCCTGCAGGTGTTCACCAACGTGCTCGGCGGCGGGATGTCGTCGCGGTTGTTCCAGGAGGTCCGCGAGACCCGCGGCCTGTGCTACTCGATCTACTGCTTCCACTCGCCCTATGCCGACACGGGCCTGTTCGGCCTCTATGCCGGCACCGACGCCGCCGACGCCAAGGAGCTGATGCGGGTCGTCGTCGCCGAGATGGAGGCGGCCGCCTACGGGCTCACCGAGGCCGAGGTCGCCCGCGCCAAGGCGCAGATGAAGTCCGGCCTGCTGATGGCGCTGGAGAGCTCGGGCGCGCGCGCCGAGCAGCTCGCCCGCCAGATGATCATCCACGACCGGGTGATGACCGTGGAGGAGATCGTCGCGCGGGTCGACGCCGTGACGGTGGACAGCGCCCGCGCCGCCGGCCGCGCGCTGCTCGCCCGCTCGCGCCCGGCCGTTGCCGCGCTCGGACCCGGCGGGCTTGAATCGGCCGCGGCGATCGCCGAAAGTCTCCCCTCGAAGGCCGCGTGACGGCGCCGGCGATCCGCCGGTCCCCCCGTCGCCGGCCGGGCACTGCGACCCGGACAATGGCGTTCTTCCGCACCGTCAGTCTCGCCGAGCCGGCGGGCGCGATCGAGGGCAAGGGGGTGATGCTGCGGCCGCCCCAGATGTCCGACTTCGAGGAATGGGCGGCGCTGCGCGAGCGCAGCCGTGGCTTCCTGACGCCGTGGGAGCCGACCTGGCCGATGGACGACCTCACCCGCGGCGCCTTCCGCCGCCGGCTGAAGCGCTACGCCGAGGACCAGCGGACCGACCAGGCTTATGCCTACTTCATCTTCCGCAGCGCCGACCGGGCGCTGGTCGGCGGCCTCACCCTCGCCAATGTCCGCCGCGGCGTCGCCCAGGCGGGCAGCATCGGCTACTGGATGGGCGAGCCCTATGCCCGGCGCGGCTTCATGACCGAGGCGGTGCGGGCGCTCGCCCCCTACGCCTTCTCGGCACTGCGGCTGCACCGGCTGGAGGCCGCCTGCATCCCGACCAACGCGCCGTCGATGCGGCTCCTCGAATCGTGCGGCTTCGTGCGCGAGGGCTACGCGCGGCAGTATCTCTGCATCAATGGATTGTGGCAGGACCACCTGCTCTACGCCCGCCTGAAGGACGACCCGCCGCGTTGAGCATGGCGGACCGGCCGCGCCCGTCCCGGACGGGCGGTGCCACGGGTCCGCCACGGTTGGGATCGACAAGGACGCGGGGCGAGGCGCAGGAACGAGCGTACGGGGACATCATGGCTGAGCGAGGGATCGGAACGGCGGTCGGAACGGCAAGCGTGATTCGATCGCGTGTCGCGTCGCACCGGGCTGCGGGCCGGGCAGCCGGCCTGGCGGCCGCGCTGCTGCTCGCGGCGACGGTCGCGGCCTGCTCGTCGACCGACGAGTTCTTCAGCGGCCAGCCGACGCCGAGCGAGAAGTCCGGCTCGCCCGGCTTCGCCGACCGCTTCCGCAGCCTGTTCGGCGCGGGCTCCGAAGCCAAGGCGGCGGCCGGCGGAACCGCCGAGGCCGGCCAGACGGGCGGCGCCTCGACCCTGTCGGCCCTCGAGGTGGACTGCCCGTCGGTCGACATCCGCCAGGGCGCCTCGACCCTGCAGATGAACGCGCCCGGCTCCGACCAGGCGCTCGGCCTGCGCTACCAGGCGACCTTCGGGCGAACGGCGCGCCAGTGCGCCGTCAATGCCGGCACGCTGTCGATCAAGATCGGCGTGCAGGGGCGGCTGATCCTCGGTCCGGCCGGCGCCCCGGGAGAGACCCAGATCCCGCTGCGCTACGCGCTGGTGCGCGAGGGAATCGAGCCGAAGACGATCTGGTCGAAGCTCTACATCCTGCCCGTGACCCTGCCGCCCGGCCAGCCCAACGTGCCGTTCACGCACGTCTCCGAGGACCTCGCCGTCCCGGTGCCGTCGCAGGCCGACCTCGACAAGTACATCATCTATGTCGGCTTCGACCCGCAGGGCCTGCCCAGCGAGCGCAAGCCCGCCCGCAAGCCGCGCGGGTAGGGGACGGGGCGCTCTCTTTTATCGCCGCTCGATCGACCAGTGCCGCGCCCTTCATGGTGAGGAGCGCGACGGTCGTCGCGCGTCTCGAACCATGTGGGCACCGCACGGAAAGGGGCCGCATGGTTCGAGACGCGATGCGTTGCATCGCTCCTCACCATGGGGGAGAGCTTTGCATAATCGGTCATTCCGGGGCGGCGCGCAGCGCCGAACCCGGAATCCAGCCCAAAATGTCTAGCTCGCTGCTGGATTCCGGGTTCGCGCCTTCGGCGCGCCCCGGAATGACAATCTCTGCAACGCCCTCTGAGGGGGAGAGTTGGTCCGGTCGCGCGCCGATATGCACCGTCATCCCGGGGCGTGAGCCGAAGGCTCACGAGCCCGGGATCCATACGCCCGGTGCCGGTGGCTCACGACAGACAGGGGATATGGGTCCCGGGCGCGGCGCTGGCGCGCCGCCCCGGGACGACGGGTCTGCTTTGGTCGACTCCGCCCGTGCGTCGTAGGGCCTGAAAACGAAAACGCCCGCGGATCCCGCGGGCGTTTTCGTATTGGATCGGCTGGTGCGTCGCCGCTCAGTTCAGCTTGGCGGCCAGGCCCTTGATGCCGTCGCTGACGAGCTGGGCGGCGAGCTTGCCCTTGACCGTGTCGGTCAGCAGCGCCTCGGCGGCGGCGACCGCGGCATCGGCGGCGGCGCTCTTCACCTCGGCGATCGCCTGGGCCTCGGCCTGGGCGATCTTGGTCTCCGCCATCTTGGTGCGGCGGGTCACGAACTCCTCGACCTTGGCCTTGCCCTCGGCCTGCAGGCGCTCGCCCTCGGCCTTGGCGTTGGCGACGATCTCGGCGGCCTCGCGCTCGGCCTCCTGGCGGCGGCGCTGATACTCGGCGAGCAGCGCCTCGGCCTCGGAGCGCAGCTTGCGCGCCTCGTCGAGCTCCGCCTGGACGCGGCGGCCGCGGTCGTCGAGCGCGCCCGTGACGGTCTTGTGCGCCCCGAGCTTGAGCAGCGCGAGGACGAGCAGCACGAACGCCACGGCCACCCAGAATTCGGCTTCGTAGATCATCGCGGTGGTCCTCAGCGCGCCAGCGCGCGATCGACCGCGGCGGCGGTCGCGTCGGCGCTCGGCTCCTTGCCGATCAGCTGGGTCACGATCGCATGGGCGGCGTCGACCGCGATGCCGCGCACGTTGGTCATCGCCTGGGTCTTGGCGGCAGCGATCGACGTCTCGGCGGCGGCGAGCTTGTCGGCGAGCTCGGCCTCGACCGCCTTGCGGTGCGTCTCCGACTCGCGGGCGAGCCGCTCGCGCGTCTCGGTGGCGATCGCATGGGCGTTGTTGCGGGCGTCGGCGAGCGATTTCTCGTAGGCCGCGCCGGCCTTGTCGGCCTCGCTCTTGAGACGGACCGCCTGGGCGAGGTCGCCGTCGATCCGGGCGCGCCGGTCGGCCAGGATGCCGGCCATCCGGGGCAGCGCCACCTTGGCCACCATCGCGTAGAGCACGGCGAAGCAGAGCGCGAGCCAGAACAGCTGGGACGCGTAGGTCTCCGCCTTGAACGGCGGAAAGCCGCCGCCGTGCCCGGAGGCCGGGGCGTGCTCCGTCGTCGCGTGGGTGGGCTGGGCCATCGGCCCCTCCTTGTCGGAACTGTCGGAGTCGGAACTGTCGGAGTCGGAACTGTCGGAGTCGGAACGTCGGCGCGTCGCGTGAAAAGATCACTCGCGCGAGGACAGGTCACGTCGCGCGAGAGGTCGCGACGCGAGGTCGCGAGAAAGCGTGTCGCGCGGACGCCGGGCGTCCGCGAGCCACGGCCGGCCGTCGATCAGACGGCGAACAGCAGCAGGAGCGCGATCAGCAGCGAGAAGATGCCGAGCGCTTCCGTGATGGCGAAGCCGAAGATCAGGTTGCCGAACTGGCCCTGGGCGGCGGACGGGTTGCGCAGCGCGGCGGAGAGATAGCTGCCGAAGATCTGGCCGACGCCGAGCGCGGCGCCACCCATGCCGATGCAGGCGATGCCGGCGCCGATGTACTTCGCGGCGATCGGATCCATGTGGAAGCTCCTTCTTTGGTGCTGGATTGAGGATCGTTGGGTCGTGGTCGTGGATCGTGAGGTCGGTCAGTGGCCCGGATGCAGGGCGTCGCTCAGGTAGATGCAGGTGAGAAGCGTGAACACGTAGGCCTGCAGGAACGCGACCAGGAGCTCGAGCGCGGTCAGCGCCGTCACCATGGTGAGCGGCAGGATGCCGCCGATCCAGCCGATCGCGCCGAGCGCGCCGCCGAGACCGGCGACGAAGCCCGCGAACACCTTCAGCGTGATGTGGCCGGCCAGCATGTTGGCGAACAGACGCACGCTGTGGGAGATGGGCCGCGACAGGAACGACACGATCTCGATCAGCACCACGAAGGGCAGGATGTAGCCCGGAATGCCGTGCGGCACGAACAGGCGGAAGAACTTGAGCCCGTGCGCATAGAGGCCGTAGCCGATGACGGTGAAGAAGACGAGCAGCGCCAGGGTCGCCGTGACGACGATGTGGCTCGTCACCGTGAAGGTGTACGGGATGATGCCGATGATGTTGGCGAACAGGATGAAGGTGAACAGCGAGAACACCAGCGGGAAGAAGCGCAGTCCCTCCTCGCCGGCCGTCGACCTGATCATGTCGGCGACGAACTCGTAGGTCACCTCGGCCATCGACTGCAGCCGCCCGGGGACGAGCTGGCGGCCCGCCGTGGTGCCGACCATCAGGAAGGCCGTGACGGCGACCGCGGCCATCATGAACACGGCCGAGTTGGTGAGCTGGATCTCGGTCGCACCGAGCTTCACGAGGGGAGCGATGTTGACGATCTCGAACTGATGAATCGGATCAGCCATGACCTCTCGGGTCCCCTTCCACTGTTGCCCGCCCCACCGGAGCGTCTCCGGCCTGCATGTCGCCGGCCCGGGCGTCGCCTGATGGCGTCACGGACGGCCGTCGCGTCGTTCCGCACCCTGTCCCGGCACCACGCCGGCGGCGCGCATCACGTTGAGCACGCCGGCCGCGAAGCCGACCAGAAGAAACACGATCATTCCCCATGGCGCGATCCCGAGCCAATGGTCGAGCGACCAGCCGATCACGGCCCCGACCAGCACACCCGCCACCAGCTCGGAAGAGAGGCGAAATCCGCGGGCGAACCCCGCGTAGCGCGTGCTCGATCGCGGTGCCGACGCATCACCCGACGGAGAACTCGTCCGTTGCTGGTCGAGCTGTTCGCCGAGACGCTGGAGCCTCGCGGAAAGATCGGCTTCCTCGGCCGGGCGGTCGTCCCTGTCGTGCGCGTTCGGGGCCATGTTATCGCCTCCCGCGCAACGACGTCCGGTCGGACGTCCACCCCCCGCCAAAGCCGCGCGGACCATACTGACCGCGTTTCGGCGAGTCAAGAATTCCACGGCTCGTTGTGGGCGCTGCAGCGAAGCCGCTAAGCCCGTGTCCTGCGCGGGGAATCCGGCGCCGTCGGAGGGCCGTCGGCGGGCGCTGCCGCGGGTGCCGATTTGCCGCAATCGGCGTTAAGCTGGGAGCGACCGCGTGGCGGCTCGCGCCGGACGTCCCTGGAGCCGAGAGGACCCCCGATGATTCGACATCCCCTGGCGGCGGCCGTGCTGGCCGCATCCGTGACGGTCGTCGCCGGGACGACCGCCCCGGCCCAGACCCCGCCGGCGCCGCCGACCGCCGACGGCGACGCCGCCCGCTTCAGCTATCACCGCACCGAGGAGGGCTTCGCCCGGCTCGACCTGCGCACCGGCCAGGTGTCGCTGTGCAGCCTCCGCTCGTCCGGCTGGGCCTGCCAGGCGGTGCCCGACGACCGCACCGCCTTCGAGAGCGAGATCACCCGGCTGCAGACCGAGAACGTCGCGCTCAAGAAGGCGCTGCTCGACCGCGGCGTGCCGCTCCCCTCCGGCGTGAAGCCGGAGGCGGCGGTCCCGACCGACCCCGGGCGCGGCAGCGCCGACGCCGAGCTCGACCGCGCCTTGAACTTCGTCGAACGCGCCTGGCGCCGGCTGATCGAGATGATGACCAGCCTGCAGCGCGACCTCGGCAAGACGTGAGGGAGGCCTCGTGCCCCGGACAAGGCGCGTCGGGCCGCAGGACCGATGCGCCGCAGAGCCGGGGCCCAGGGGCGTATCGGCGAGGCGTTCACCTGATCCCCTGGGTCCCGGTTCGCGGCGCGACGCGCCGCGCCCGGGACACGGAACACCGTGAATGACGAGGGAACCCACATGCCCGGCACGCTGAGCCCGGTCCGCACCGCGCCGGTGGCGACGGTCGCCACCGCGACCCTGACGGTCGCGACCAAGGGCGAGGGCTTCGTCGACGTGACCGACGAGGCGCGGCGCTTCGTCGAGGCGGCGGGCGGCCGCCACGGCACGCTCCTCCTGTTCATGCGCCACACCTCGGCGTCGCTGACCATCCAGGAGAACGCCGACCCCGACGTGCGCACCGACCTCGTCACGGCGCTCGACCGGCTCGCTCCGCGCGATGCCGGCTGGGTGCACGACGCCGAGGGGCCGGACGACATGCCGGCCCATGTGAAGACGCTGCTGACCGGCGTCTCGCTCGCCGTCCCGGTGGTCGGCGGCCGGCTGGCGCTCGGCACCTGGCAGGGAATTTACGTGGCCGAGCACCGGGCGCGGCCGCACCGGCGCGAGGTCGTGCTGCAATTTCTGGGCGAGACGGCCTGAGCCGTCGCGGCGTCCGGTGCCCGGCGCGAGCACGGAGCGCCGGGATCGTCACGGTGGTAGCGAGAGGCGTCAATTTGGCTTGACGATCGGCACAAGCCCCGATTGGGTGATGCGTGCATTTGTCCTATGATGGCTTAAGCGGGCGGAGGCCGCGGGCCGGACGCACCGGTCGCGCCGCGCACGACACGCCCGAATCAAGGGGCAGGATTCGACTTGAGTGACATCACGTTCTACCGGCTGGTGATCGCCGACGACCATCCGCTCTTCCGGGGCGCCATGCGGGAGGCGGTCGCGGGGCTGTTCGAGAAGGTCGAGATCGCCGAGGCCGGGTCGTTCGATCAGATCTCCGAGATCCTCGATCGCGGCGGTGACGTCGACCTGATTCTGCTCGATCTCGCGATGCCAGGGGTGCGCGGCTTCTCCGGTCTCCTCTATCTGCGCGCCCAGTATCCGAGCGTGCCGGTCGTGGTCGTCTCGGCGACCGACGACCCGGGCGTGATCCGCCGCTGCATGGATTTCGGCGCCGCCGGCTACATCCCGAAGACGCTCGGCGTCGACGTCATGCGCCAGGGCATCACGGCGGTCCTGCAGGGCGGCCTGTGGACGCCGCCCGACATCGACCTCGACTCCAGCGCCGACCCCGAGGCTTCGGCGGCGCTCGCCCGCTTCGCGACGCTGACGCCGCAGCAGGTGCGGGTCCTGATGATGCTGTCGGAGGGGCTGCTGAACAAGCAGATCGCCTACGAGCTGTCGGTGTCGGAAGCGACCGTCAAGGCGCACGTGTCGGCCATCCTGCAGAAGCTCGGGGTGGAGAGCCGCACCCAGGCCGTCATCGCCGCCTCCAAGATCGAGATCCAGTGGCCTCCGGCCACGGCAGCCGCCCCGCATTGAGGGCTGCGCGGATCTGTCGAGCGCGGCCGAAGCCGCGAGCCGCAGCCTGCTCTCTCCCCCCTTGTGGGGGAGAGGTGGAGAGGGGGGTGAGCCACGCACTCGGAGATCGTGGCTCACCCCCCCTCCCTGTCCCTCCCCCACAAGGGGGGAGGGAACGCAGGAGCCGCAGACCCTGCAGATTGCGCCCGCACCACCGCGTCGAGTTGACAGATCACTCCGCCGCCGCCACCCGGAGCGCCTGCCACTGCGCGAGCTGGGCGCGCAGGGGGGCGGGGCGGACCGGCTTGTTGAGGATGCGGATGTCGAGCATCCGGGCGGTGTCGCGCACCTCGCGGGTGCGGTCGGCGGTGAGCAGCATGGCGGGGAGCGACTCGCCGTAGCGCCGGCGCAGCGCCACGATGGTGTCGATGCCGTTGCCGATGTCGAGGTGGTAGTCGACCAGCAGCACCGTCGGCCGCCGGCCGCTGCGCTCCACCGCCGCGATGGCGCGGTCGAGATCGGGCGCCTTCAGCACCTCGCAGCCCCAGCCCGACAGCAGCGTCTCCATGCCGTCGAGGATCGCCGGCTCGTTGTCGATGCACAGCGCGATCGACCCGGCGAGGTGGCCCTGCGCCCGCACGGCCTGCGTCTCGGCCGGCTCCGGCATCGCCACGGCGGCGCGCGGCAGCGTCACCGAGAATTGCGAGCCGCGGCCGACCTCCGAGCGCAGCGCGACCTCGTGGTCGAGCACGCGGGCGATGCGCTCGACGATCGACAGGCCGAGCCCGAGGCCGCGCGCCACCATGGCGCCGCGCTCCAGCCGGTGGAACTCCTCGAAGATGGCGCGCTGGCTCGCCGAGGCGATGCCGATGCCGGTGTCGTAGACATCGATGCGCACGGCGTTGCCGTGCCGCCGGCAGCCGACCAGCACGCGGCCGTGCTCGGTGTACTTGATCGCGTTGGAGACGAGGTTGCGCACCAGCCGACGCAGCAGCCGGCGGTCGGAGCGCACCACCAGGCGGCTGTGGACGAAGCGCAGCGACAGCGACTTCTCGCGGGCGAGCGGGGCGAACTCGACCTCGAGCTGGCGGAACAGATCGTCGACCGCGAAGGTGGTGATCTCGGTCTTGAGCACGCCGGTGTCGAGGCGCGAGATGTCGAGCAGCGCGCCGAGGATCTCCTCGACGGCTTCGAGCGAGGCGTCGACATGGCCGGCGAGCCGGGCCTCCTCGCCGGCCGGCTGGCGCTCGACCAGGCTGGTCACGTAGAGGCGCGCCGCGTTGAGCGGCTGCAGGATGTCGTGGCTCGCCGCGGCGAGAAAGCGGGTCTTCGACAGGTTGGCGTTCTCGGCCGCCGCCTTGGCGTCGGCGAGCTCGGCGTTGAGGCGCTCGAGCTCGGCGGTGCGCTCGCGCACCCGGTGCTCGAGCTCGTCGTTGGCGCGGGCCAGCGCCTCGGCCGCCTCGACGCTCGGGGTGATGTCGGTCAGCGTCACCACGACGCCGCCGCCCGGCATCTGCGCGACCCGCACCTCGACGATCAGGCTGCGGGCCGGGAAGCGCTCCAGGAAGGGCTCGGCGCAGGTGGCGTAGCGGCCGACCCGCTCGCGCACCAGCGTGTCGACCTCGCCGGGACCGAAGGCACCCTTGGCGGCGTTGAAGCGCAGGACGTCGTCGAGCGTGGTGCCGACCCGCACCAGCGTCGGGGGCAGGTCGAGGATCTCGCCGAACTGCCGGCTCCAGCAGACCAGCGCCATCTCCTTGGAGAACACCGCGATGCCCTGGCGGACATGGTCGAGCGCGGTCTGCAGGATCTCGCGGTTGTAGTGGATCGCCGCGTTGGCGTCGTCGAGCAGCTTGAGGGCCGCCTTGGTCGACATCAGCCGCTTGCGCAGCAGGAGCGACAGCACGAGCCGCGACGAGGCGGCGCCGATCGCCGAGGCGAGCAGGAACTCGGCGTGCTGGAGGAGCTGGAAGTCTGCCTCCTGCTTGGGATCGAGCGGCATACGGCGCGACGCCGCGAAGGTCTCGAAGGCGGTGCGGGTGCGCTCCTCGCCGATGTAGCGGGCGACCGTGGTGGTCAGCTCGCCGACCGTCACGGCCGAGCGCCACAGCCGGAAGCTCGGCGTCGTCGGGGTGAGCCGCGAGGGGACGAAGATGTCGGCCTGCAGCCGCTCGATCGCCGAGGGGGATTGGCGCAGCGACACCGCCACGTAGGTGAGCACGTTGAGGACGAGGCTGACGACGACGCCGTGGACGAGCGGCGGCAGGTCGAGACCGAACAACGCCTCCGGGCGCAGCAGCACGATGCCGAACGGCCCGTGGACCAGGATGTCGCGGTCGATCATGCCGGCGGCGACGAAGCTCGGCAGCAGCAGCGTCCAGGTCCACGCCGCGAAGCCCACCAGCATGCCGGCGACCGCGCCGCGCGCCGTCGCCCGCCGCCAGAACAGGCCGCCGAAGAAGGCCGGCGCGAGCTGGCTGATCGCCGCGAAGGACAGAAGCCCGATCGAGGCGAGCTGGGCGAGCCCGGCGGAGCGGTGGTACAAATAGGCGAGCAGCAGGATGGCGAGGATGGCGAGGCGGCGGACGCGCAGGAGCAGCGCGCCGGCGTTCGCCGAGCCGAGCGATCCGCCCCGGCGCAGCACCAGCGGCACGAACAGGTCGTTCGACACCATGATGGCGAGCGCGACCGATTCGACGATCACCATGGCGGTGGCGGCCGACAGCCCGCCGACGAAGGCGACGAGGGCGAGCGTGTGCGAGCCGGCGGCGAGCGGCAGGGCCAGCACGTACATGTCGCCGTCGACCGTGCCGGGCGGGAAGGTGAGCAGGCCGGCGAGCGCGATCGGGACGACGAACAGGTTGATCAGCACCAGATAGATCGGGAACAGCCAGGCGGCGCGGCGCACCTCGGTCTCGGAGTTGTTCTCCACCACGGCGACGTGGAACTGGCGCGGCAGCAGCAGGATCGCGAAGGCGGCGAGCAGCGTCATCGTCGCGAAGGTCGAGAAGCTCTGCTCGCCGGTGAGCACGCGGGCGACCTCGGGGCGCTCGAGCGCCCGCATGAACAGCGCCGCCGGTCCGCCGAACATGCCCCAGGTGACGAACACGCCGACCGCCAGGAAGGCGACGAGCTTGACCACCGATTCGGTCGCCACCGCGAGAATCAGCCCGTCCTGGTGCTCGGTCGCGTCGATATGGCGAGTGCCGAACAGGATGGCGAACAGCGCCATCGACATCGCCACCACGAGGGCGATGTCGCCGAGCACCATATGGGCGCTCCAGCTCTCCGGCGCGACCTCGGCCAGGATGGTGCCGAGCGACGATGATACCGCCTTGAGCTGCAGGGCGATGTAGGGGATCGTCCCGGCGATGGCGATCACCGCCACGATGGCGGCGACCGCCTGGTTCTTGCCGTGGCGGGCGGCGATGAAGTCGGCGATCGAGGTGATGTTCTGGCCCTTGGCGAGCCGAACGATCCGGGTCACCAGCGGCGAGGCGAGGCCGATCACCAGGATCGGCCCCACATAGATGGCGAGGAAGTCGAATCCCGAGCGCGAGGCGAGCCCGACCGAGCCGAAGAACGTCCACGACGTGCAGTAGATCGCCAGCGACAGCGGGTAGATCAGGCGCGACCGGCGGCGGCGCTCGCGGGCGCGGACGCGATCGCCCCAGCTCGCCACCAGGAACAGCATCCCGATGTAGCCGAGCGCGACGGCGACTGCGACCCAGCCGTGTGGCATGGCGTCTCCTGCGGCCGGGCGAGGTGGCCCGCGGCCTCGCGCGAGCGTCCCATACCGGCGCCCGGCTTGTCCATCGCGGCGCGGCTCTCGACTCCCCTCAGGGCCGGTCCAGCAATTGTCGTTGCAATGCCGGGCAAGGGTGCCGTACTTATCGGATAAATACTTACGACTATCGCAACCCGGGGATCAAGGATCCGGCTGCATGTCGATGAAGCCCTTCGATCGTGCCGAGGCCCCGCCGAGCGGCAGCGCCAGCAACAGCCAGCGCACCGTGCCGGCGATCTCCGATGCGCAGCTCGCGAGCGTCCTCGACACCGCGGCGGACGGAATCATCATCATCGACGAGCGCGGCATCGTGCTCACCTACAACAAGGCGTGCGAGCGCCTGTTCGGCTACACGGCGGTCGAGATGCTCGGCCGCAACGTCTCGACCATCATGCCGAACGATCACTCGCGGGCGCACGACGGCTACATCGGCAACTACATCGCGAGCGGCCACCGCAAGATCATCGGCATCGGCCGCGAGGTTCCGGCGCAGCACCGCGACGGCACCGTCATCCCGATCCACCTGTCGGTCGGCGAGGCGGTGACCTCGGCGGGACGCCAGTTCATCGGCATCATGCGGGACCTGCGGGCGCGCAACGAGAGCGAGCAGCGGCTCGCGCAGCTCCAGGCCAATCTGGTGCGGATGGCGCGCGTCTCGGCGGTCGACGAGATGGGGGCGGCGCTCGCCCACGAGCTCAACCAGCCGCTGACCGCCGTGATGCTCTATCTCCAGGCGGTGGAGCGCTCCTGCGCCAAGCAGGGTGCCGCCGGCGCCATCCCGACCAGCGTCATGGCGATTCTCGAGAAGGCGGTGCGCGAGGCCGAGCGGGCCGGCAGCATCATCCAGCGGATGCGCCAGTTCATCGAGAAGCGCGATCCGGTGCGCAAGAGCGTCGAGCTCAACCCGCTGATCGAGGACGCCCTCGAGCTCACCGTGCTGGGCAGTGCGCCCGGCACCCGCATCGTCCGCGACCTCGCATCCGGCCTGCCGAACGTGATGGTCGACCCGGTCCAGATCCAGCAGGTCGTCGTCAACCTGGTGCGCAACGCGATCGAGGCGATCAAGGGTTGCGACGTCCAGGTGGTGCGGGTGTCGACCCGGTTGCGGCCGGACGGCGTCGGGCTGAGCGTGCTCGACAGCGGTCCCGGCATCCCTCCGGCCGGCATTTCCGAATTGTTCAAGGCTTTTTCGTCGTCCAAGAGCCAAGGGCTCGGACTCGGCCTTGCCATTTCGAAATCTATCGCTCAGACCCACGGCGGCGATCTCATCGTCGATCCGGGAGGTCGGGGGCGGGGGGCCTGCTTCACCTTGCTCCTGCCGCTGCCGCTGCCGGACGAGGGGAGCTCGGGCGCGACGACAGCAACCAAGGACGGACACAATGGGTCAGAACGCCACCGCGGCTGGTGAGATCCACATCATCGACGACGATCCCGCGGTCCGCGACGCGCTTTCGGTCGTACTGACCCTGGAAGGCTATCACGTCACCACCTTCGCGGACGGGCATTCCTTCCTGGCGGCGGTGCGCTCGCGGGCGCCGGCCTGCATCATCCTCGACGTCCACATGCCGGGGCGGTCCGGGCTCGACATCCTCAAGGAGCTCAACGCCAAGAACTATCCGGCGCCGGTGTTCATCATCTCCGGCCAGGGCGACATCCCGATGGCGGTCGAGGCGATCAAGAACGGCGCCTTCGACTTCATCGAGAAGCCGTTCGACGCCGAGACCGTGGTCAACCGGGTGCGCGACGCCATCGAGGCGGCGAGTCGCCGGCAGGCGCGGGCCGGCCTCGGCGAGACGCTGACCCAGTTCCCCGGCAGCGACCTCCTCACCGCGCGCGAGCGCGAGGTGCTCAACCTCATCGCGGCCGGCGCCTCCAACAAGGAGGCCGGGCGTCAGCTCGGGATCAGCCCGCGCACCATCGAGGTCCACCGCGCCCGAATCATGGAGAAGCTCGGCGCCAAGAACGCCGCCGACCTCGTCCGCATCGTCCTGTCGGAGTCCCCCCGCAACGCCTGAGCGTCCGCCCTCGCCGCTCTATCCCGGACTCACAGACCCTCTCGGAGCGCTAAGTAATACTGCTTAGCGTTGTAATACGAATTGAGCGCTTGGCGAGGTGCTCCGATGTTGAGAGGCAAGGCAGCTCGTGGGCTGGCTGCGAGCTGTTGGGTTCTGTCATGGCCGTGCATGTCGTCGAAGATGATCCGGGGGTGAGCGACTCGCTCGCCATCCTCCTGGAGCATTTGGGGTTCGAGGTCGTGTGCCATTCCGACGCGGAGGATTTCTTCCGCGCCGGGCCGCCGGCCGGACAGGACATCGTCTTCGTCGATCTGATCCTCCCGGGCATCAGCGGGGCCGAGCTGATCCGCTGGCTCAACGGCTTGAAGGATCCGCCCCGCATCGTCGCGATGTCGGGCCAGTCGCAGAACACGATCGACCTGCAGCTCCGCGGCCTCGAAGGCGTCGGCGAGATGAGCATCATCCGCAAGCCGCTGTCGCACGGCGCCATCACCCAGCAGCTCGCCACCCTGCGCTCTTGATCCGGCGGTTTCGCGCGGCGCGTGCGACGAGAGCGTCGGCCTCGTCCGCGCCGGCGAGGTTTTGAATCACTCGGCCGTTCCGCTTGATTCCCGGGCGGCGTACCGGGAGCGGCGGACGGGAAGTGGCGCTTCGCGTCGGCGGTGAGCTTCGGCCCCGACCGCAGGCCCAGTGCGCCACTCCGGAGACCGATCGAGACACCCCCGAATTGCCCCCGGACAAATGCGTACGGCGAAAGTTCGAGGCGTCGCGGCGGCGACCAAACGTAAAGCGCGCTTGACAGTCGTTAGGTGCGGTGCAATCTCAATTGCGCGGTTGAAATCCACGTCTTCCAGGATCGTCTCGGAGGCTCCCGAAACGCCCGTTTCGGACCCTTCGGCGTGCCGTGCAACATGCTGAATCATAAGGGCTTTTAACGATAAGGGTTTCTCCGTAAGCATTCATGCCAGATTACGCCTCGGCGATCAGCTCCGGTAATGTCCCATTGCGCTGCCGAGCGTTTCAACCCCCGGCTCGTCCGGCGAGGACCCCCATGAAGCCAGCCATCGCACAGCGATCCATTTCCGTTGCGGTCGAGTCGCCCTGTCGGCTCCCGTCGTCCCACCGCGCCGCGCCCGTTCCGGCCGCCAGCCGTCGCGACGAGGAGCCCCAGGGCCAGCGCCAGCGGGTCGGTCAGCACGCCCATGTCTTCCGTGAGGGCGACCGCGCCGACCGGATGTATCAGCTCGTCGACGGCGCCGTGATGCTCTACAAGCTCCTGCCCGACGGACGCCGTCAGGTGGTCGAGCTGCTCTCCGCCGGCGACGTGTTCGGCCTGTCGGCGCTGCCCGTGTACGACTGCTCGGCCGAGACGCTGGTCACCTGCAACATCATCGCGTGGGAGCGCGCCGCCGTCGAGCACTCGCCCGAGCTGCTGCGCCGGCTCAGCGGGCACGTGCACGCCCAGCTTTGCGCCCTGCACGAGCATGCCGTGCTGCTCGGCCGCAAGTCGGCGCTGGAGCGGGTCGCCACCTTCGTCATGCACTGCGTGCCGGGTCGCGGCGGCTTCAACTGCTCGGGTCCGCGCTGCGGTGGCGACTCCGCCGTCGTTCGCCTCGGCATGACCCGCCAGGAGATCGCCGACTATCTCGGCCTCACGCTGGAGACCGTCTCGCGCGCCTTCTCGGAGCTGCGGCGTCGCGGCATCATCGCGATCGACAAGCAGGAAGAGGTGCGGGTCCACGACGTCTGCCGCATCTGTCAGCTCACCGGAGCGCACTGACCGGCGTACATTGGCCGGCGCACATTGATCGGCGCACATTGATCGGCGCAAGTCGACCGGCGTGCCGTGATCCGCGCGTTCTCGTCGGCGCGAAACCGTCGCCGGCCATGACGCCGCCGATCCCCGAGCTTTTTCGGAGCGACCGTCCATCTCCTCCCCGGACGGTCCTCTTCAACTGAAAGCGCCGTACGGTTCGTGCGGCGCTTTTTTTTCGCGCCGTCGCGCAGCCTGGATTTCGCGCGTCGCGCGTCGACGTGCCCGACATCGCCACAACGTGGCGTCGCGTCGTGCCGACCTTGCGACATTCTCATAAGAACAGTTCGCACTCCGTCTGAAATGCTCTAAGAGAGCGGCCAGACGCAGGACCCCCATGCAGACGCGTTCGCCTGATTCCGTGCGCCCGCCCTCGGGCCCCAAATTCTCGCTCCGCGATCTCCGTCATCTCGCCGAGACCTTCGCGATCGCGTCCGCCGGTGCGGCGCTGTTCTATCTCGCCAACATCCCAGCCGCCTTCCTGGCCGGCGCCATGGTGTCGGTCGCGGTCGCCGCGATCGCCGGCCGTCCGTGTGGTGTGCCGCGCCCGCTCGCGCGCGCCTGCTTCGTGATCGTCGGCCTGTCGCTCGGCAGCGTCGTCAATCCGGCCTCGCTGCGCGGCATCGCGGCCTGGCCGATCAGCATCGCGGCCGTCGTCGCGGCATCGGCCTGCGTCACCGTCGCGACGACCTATTATCTGCGCAAGGTCCACGGCTGGGAGACGATGACCGCGATGTTCGCGGCCGTGCCCGGGGCGCTCTCCCAGGTGCTCGCGCACGCGGTCGAGGAGAAGTGCGACGTCCGCGGCATCGCCGTGGTGCAGTCGCTCCGCGTGGTGATTCTCACGGTCGGCGTGCCGGTGGCGCTCGCCGCGCTCGGCCACGGCGGGCCGACCCGGCTCGCGGCGCCGCCGTCGAGCCTGCTCGCCGCTCCGGCCGAGCTCGCCGTGCTGGTCGCGGCGGCGCTCGGGGTCGGGCTCCTGCTGATGCGCATCGGATTTCCCGGCGGCCTGCTGATCGGCCCGATGACGGTCTCGGCGGTGCTGCACGGCACCGGCCTGATCACCGTGACGCTGCCGGCCTGGGCGACGATCGGCGGCATGATCGGGCTCGGCGCGATCTCCGGATCGCGCTTCACCAACACGTCGACGGGTCTGCTGCTGACCTATCTGGGCGCCGGGCTCGGGGCCTTCGGGGTCGCGGTCGCGGTCACGGCCGCGTTCGTGCTGGCGCTGGTGCCGACCCTGCATCTGCCGCTCGGCGATCTCACGGTCGCGTTCTCGCCCGGCGCCATCGACGCCATGATGGTGCTGTCGCTCGCTTTGCATATCGATCCGGTCTTCGTCGGGGCGCACCACATCGCGCGGTTCTTCGCCGTGTCGCTGACGCTGCCGGTGGTGATCCGATACGTTCGAAGACTGCGGAAGGACGGGGGGGACGACAGCATTGTCAAGTAGACTGGACAATCAAGTCGGCCTGACACTGGCTCCGATTGACTTTCATCAATGCGTGCACCGCGAGCATCCTGACTAGTCCTGAACGCTCTTCAATTCAGCCCGATCTTGTAACGCCGCAACCCAAGGCCCCATCCATGGCTCAATCGACGGTTCGCAAGACCATGACATTCGGGGAGGGCGGACTCGCGTTCGTCTTCGCCGTGACGACACTGCTCTGCCTGATCGGAGCAGCCAAGGCGCAGGACGCGCCGTTCGCGTTCCATGCGTATCTGTCGGCGGCCGCGAGCGTCGCGGCCGTGTTCCTGATCTTCCGGGGCTATTTCAACCGTCCGGCCGTGCTGCCCGGCGAGGCGACCGACGACGGCCGCGTCAACTACAATGACGGACCGATCAAGTTCGCCACGGCGGCGGCGGTGTTCTGGGGCGTCGCCGGCTTCACGGTCGGCCTCTACATCGCGCTCGAACTCGCCTATCCGTGGCTGAACTTCGACCTGCCGTTCCTGAACTTCGGGCGCCTGCGGCCGCTGCACACCTCGGCCGTGATCTTCGCGTTCGGCGGCAACGTGCTGCTCGCGTCGTCGTTCTACGTCGTGCAGCGCACCTGCCGCACGCGGCTCGCCGGCCACATGGCGCCGTGGTTCGTGATCCTGGGCTACAACTTCTTCATCGTCATCGCCGGCACGGGCTATCTGCTCGGCGTCACCCAGAGCAAGGAATACGCCGAGCCCGAGTGGTATGCGGACCTGTGGCTGACGGTCGTCTGGGTCGTTTATCTGCTCGTCTTCCTGGCGACGATCATCAAGCGCAAAGAGCCGCACATCTACGTCGCCAACTGGTTCTATCTCGCCTTCATCGTCACCATCGCGGTGCTGCATCTCGGCAACAACGCGACGCTGCCCGTCTCGGTGTTCGGCTCGAAGTCCTACATCGTCTGGTCCGGCGTGCAGGACGCGATGTTCCAGTGGTGGTACGGCCACAACGCGGTGGGCTTCTTCCTCACCGCCGGGTTCCTCGGCATCATGTACTACTACGTGCCGAAGCAGGCGGAGCGGCCGGTCTACTCCTACCGGCTGTCGATCGTGCACTTCTGGGCGCTGATCTTCCTCTACATCTGGGCCGGCCCGCACCATCTCCACTACACGTCGCTGCCCGACTGGGCGCAGACGCTCGGCATGACCTTTTCGATCATGCTGTGGATGCCGTCCTGGGGCGGCATGATCAACGGCCTGATGACGCTCTCCGGCGCGTGGGACAAGCTGCGCACCGACCCGGTGCTGCGCATGATGGTCGTCTCGGTCGCCTTCTACGGCATGTCGACCTTCGAAGGGCCGATGATGTCCATCAAGGCCGTGAACTCGCTCAGCCACTACACCGACTGGACCGTCGGTCACGTCCATTCGGGCGCGCTCGGCTGGGTCGGCTTCGTGTCGTTCGGCGCCATCTACTGCATGGTGCCGTGGCTGTGGCAGAAGAAGCAGCTCTACAGCCTCAAGGCCGTGAACTGGCACTTCTGGCTCGCCACCATCGGCATCGTGCTCTACGTCTCGGCCATGTGGGTGTCCGGCATCCTGCAGGGCCTGATGTGGCGCGCCTACACGTCGCTCGGCTTCCTCGAATATTCGTTCATCGAGACGGTCGAGGCGATGCACCCGTTCTACGCCGTCCGGGCGCTCGGCGGCGCCCTGTTCGTCGTCGGCTCGCTGATCATGGCCTGGAACGTGTGGATGACGGTGCGGTCGGGCGAGCCGGCGCCGGTGGCGCGGCCCGCCCTGCAGCCGGCCGAGTGAGGGAGGAACGACCATGTCGCTCATGGCCAAGCACGAGATCCTCGAGAAGAACTCGATCCTCCTCCTCATCGGCATCCTGCTGGTGATCTCGATCGGAGGTCTCGTCGAGATCGCCCCGCTCTTCTATCTGAAGAGCACCATCGAGAAGGTGGAGGGCATGCGGCCCTACACCCCGCTCGAGCTCGCCGGACGAGACATCTACGTCCGCGAGGGCTGCTACACCTGCCACTCGCAGCAGATCCGTCCGCTGCGCGACGAGGTGGAGCGCTACGGGCACTACTCGCTCGCCGCCGAGTCGATGTACGACCATCCGTTCCAGTGGGGCTCCAAGCGCACCGGGCCGGACCTGTCGCGGGTCGGCGGCAAGTACTCGGACGAGTGGCACGTCGCCCATCTGAAGAACCCGCGTGCCGTGGTGCCGCAGTCGGTGATGCCGGGCTATCCGTTCCTGGCGAAGACCGAGCTCGACCCCAAGGCGCTCGCCGCCCAGATGGAGACGCTGCGCCTCGTCGGCGTGCCCTACACCGACGACCAGATCAAGAACGCCGCCAAGGACCTCAAGATCCAGGCGACGCTCGACGATCCGGCGGTCGCCGATCTCCAGGGCCGCTATCCGAAGAGCACGGCGCGTGACTACGACGGCAACCCGTCGCGCATCACCGAGATGGACGCCCTCGTCGCCTATCTGCAGATGCTGGGCACGCTGGTCGATCTGAAGCTCTACGACGACAAAGCCAACCTGCGCTGAGAGGGGTCCATGAAACCGGAATTCGGACTGTCCCTGATCGGCCACCTCGTCGCCAACTGGTGGACGCCGTTCTTCGTCCTCCTGTTCGTGGCGGTGCTCGCCTACGCGCTGTGGCCGCACAATCGCGCGGCCTTCGACCACGCGGCCAAGATGCCTCTGCGGGAGGACTGAGAGACCATGGCGAAGCAAGACATCGACGCCGTCACCGGCATCGCGACCACGGGTCACGAGTGGGACGGCATCAAGGAGCTGAACAACCCGCTGCCGCGCTGGTGGCTGTGGACGTTCTACGCCTGCTGCATCTGGGCGTTCGGTTACTGGATCGTCTATCCGGCCTGGCCGCTGGTGTCGTCCTACACGTCGGGCGTGATCGGCTACTCGTCGCGCGCCAATGTCCGCGCCGATCTCGCGGCGCTCCAGCAGCTCCGCGGAGAGAAGGCGGCGGCGCTCGCCAAGGCCGACCTCGCCGACATCGAGAAGGATCCGAACCTGCTCGCCTTCGCGCGGGCGCAGGGGCGGGCCGCCTTCGGTGACAACTGCGCGCCCTGCCACGGCTCCGGCGCCACCGGCTCGAAGGGTTACCCGAACCTCAACGACGACGACTGGATCTGGGGCGGCTCGCTCGAAGCATTGCACCAGACGCTCCAGTACGGCATCCGCTCCGGCCACGCCCAGGCGCGCGAGAACCAGATGCCGGCCTTCGGCAAGGACGGCACGCTGAAGAAGGACGAGATCGTCCAGGTGGCGAACTACATCCGCTCGCTGTCCGGTCAGCCGACCCGGGCCGGCGTCGACCTCGCGGCCGGCAAGCAGCTGTTCGCCGACAACTGCGCGGTCTGCCACAACGAGGACGGCAAGGGGAACCAGGAGCTCGGCGCCCCCAACCTCACCGACCGCATCTGGCTCTACGGCGGCGACGAGGCGAGCCTGATCGAGACGATCACCAACTCCCGCGCCGGCGTGATGCCGGCCTGGGTCGACCGCCTCGATCCGGTGACCATCAAGGCGCTCGCCGTCTACGTCCACACGCTCGGCGGCGGACGCTGACCGCGCGCGCGGGTAAACGTATTCAAGATTGAGAATGATCAACCCCGCGTCCACGTCCGCGGCGTAAGACAGGACCGTCCCGGCCCGGGGCCGGGGCGGTCCATTCCTCGGAGCATCCTCCCAGCGCGCAGGGTTCTCCACCGGAGCACAGGGTACCCCCGCCCATGAACATGCCCGTCAAGCCGCCCGTCGCCGCTCTCGCCGACGCCCCGCTCTACGTCGCGGCGAAGAAGAACTATCCGCAGAGCGTCCACGGCCGTTTCCGCACAGTCAAATGGGTGCTGATGGCGGTGTTCCTGGGCATCTACTACCTGCTGCCCTTCGTGCGTTGGGATCGCGGCCCGAACTCGCCGAGCCAGGCCGTGCTGGTCGACCTGCCGAACCGGCGCTTCTACTTCTTCTTCATCGAGTTGTGGCCCCAGGAGGTCTACTACTTCACCGGCCTCCTGGTGATCGCCGCGATGGTGCTGTTCCTGCTGAACGCCGTCGCCGGCCGGGTCTGGTGCGGCTACGCCTGCCCGCAGACGGTGTGGACCGACCTGTTCTACGCGGTCGAGCGCTGGATCGAGGGCGACCGCCGCGAGCGCATGAAGAAGGACAAGGAGGGGCTCACGGCGCGTCGCGTCGGCGAGCTCACCCTCAAGCATTCGATCTGGCTGATCATCGCCTGGTGGACGGGCGGCGCCTGGGTGCTCTACTTCGCCGACGCGCCGACGCTGGTGAAGGAGCTCGCCACCTTCCAGGCCCCGATGATCGCCTATGCGGCGATCGCCACGCTCACCTTCACGACCTACACGCTCGCCGGCCACATGCGCGAGCAGGTCTGCATCTACATGTGCCCGTGGCCGCGCATCCAGGCGGCGCTGACCGACGAGTGGGCCCTCAACGTCACCTATCGCTACGACCGCGGCGAGCCGCGCACCTCGATCAAGAAGGCGGTGGAGCTGCGGGCGATCGGCGAGAAGGCGGGCGACTGCGTCGACTGCCTGCAATGCGTCGCGGTCTGCCCGACCGGCGTCGACATCCGCCACGGATCGCAGCTCGGCTGCATCCAGTGCGGCCTGTGCATCGACGCCTGCGACAACGTCATGTCCAAGATCGGTCGGCCGACCGGCCTGATCGCCTACGACAACGACATCAACATCGGCCGGCGTCTCGCCGGCGAGGCGCCGGTCTATCGCTTCGTGCGCGCCCGCACCGTCATCTACACCGGCATCATCGCGCTGGTCGGCGTCGTGATGCTCTACGCGCTCTCCACCCGCACGCTGATCGACATCAACGTGCTGCACGATCGCAATCCCCTGTTCGTCAACCTGTCCGACGGCTCGGTGCGCAACGCCTACACGATCCGCTTCCTCAACAAGCGGTCCGATCTGCGCACCATCGAGCTGTCCGCCTCCGGCGTGCCGATCCCGGTCGTGCACGTGATCGGCGAGGAGCCGGCGAGCCGCACCATCGTGGCGGTCGGCCCCGACCAGACCCGCGAGGTGCGCGTCCTCGTCACGGTGCCGCCGGGCGCCCGCATCGGCGCGTCGAACCCGATCACCTTCACGGCGCGCGACGTCGACTCCGGCGACACCGCGACCGCGACCGACCACTTCTTCGGGCCGTGACGTCGGACGAGCGCACGGTCCAGGATGGACCGTGCCGGAACGAGCCGTGACAGGGCGAACGTGACAGGACAGGGAGCGTCGCGCATGGAGACCGAGACCGCGGAGACCGAGACCGCGAGCCGGGGGCGGCCGCTGACCGGGCGGCGGGTGGCGATCTACATTGTCGCCTTCTTCGGCGTGGTGATGGGCGTCAACGGCGTGATGATGAAGCTCGCCGTCGACACGCTGCCCGGCACCGTGGTCGACAGCGCCTATCGGGCGAGCCTCGCCTACAACAAGGAGATCGCCGCCGCGCACGAGCAGGCGTCGCGCGGCTGGCAGGTCGCCGCCCATGTCGAGCGGGTCGGCGAGCGAGACGGTGGCCACAAGGCGAGCGTGCGCATCGAGGCGCGCGACGCCGCCGACCGGCCGGTGAGCGGCCTCGCCGTCACGGCGCGCCTCGCCCGGCCGACCGATCGGCGCGAAGATCGCACCCTCGAGGTCGCCGAGCGCGGCATCGGCATCTATCGCGGCGAGGTCGAGGACGTCGCCGCCGGCCAATGGGACCTGGTGATCGAGGCGGCCCGCGGCGGCGACCGCGTCTATCTCTCGAAGAACCGCGTCGTGCTGCCCTGATCTGTCCGGAGGCCCGCGACGCGCGCGTGTCCTTCTCCCCGCGCGCGGGGAGAAGGTGGCGCGTCGCAAAGCGACGTGCCGGATGAGGGAGCGCCTCCTCGCGCTCGAGACTTGCGGAGGCGCTCCCTCACCCGGACTTCGCGCCTTCGGCGCGAACCCCGACCTCTCCCCGCTCGCGGGGAGAGGTGAAAAGCCGCCATCGCGGAGCCGTCATCGCCCATCAGAGACATGACGACATGACCGAGACCCCCGATCTCGCCGATCCCGACCTCACCTGCTTCGTCGAGCGGCTCGACGACGGGCGCGTGCGGCTCGACCTCGCGGTCGAGGGAATGACCTGTGCGGCCTGCATGTTCGAGATCGAGGGCGGGCTCGGGGTGCTGCCGGGCGTCACTCAGGCGCGCGCCAACCTGACCAGCGGCCGCGTCGCGGTCGAGTGGCAGGAGACCGAGGGGGCGGAGCCGCTCGCGCCGGCCGCCATCGTCGGCCGCCTCGCCGACCTCGGCTACAAGGCCTACCCGTTCGATCGCCACCGGATGGAGACGGAGGAGCATCGGGAGGCGCGCTTCCTCCTGCGCTGCCTCGGCGTGGCCGCCTTCGCGACCATGAACGTGATGCTGCTGTCGGTCTCGGTGTGGTCCGGCAACGTCACCGACATCACGCCCGAGCAGCGCGACTTCTTCCACTGGCTCTCGGCCCTGATCGCGCTGCCGGCGGTCGCCTATGCGGGCCAGCCGTTCTTCCGCTCGGCGACCCGCGCCCTGATGGCCGGTCGCCTCAACATGGACGTGCCGATCACGCTCGGCGTGCTGCTCGCGCTCGGCCTGTCGGTGTTCGAGACCCTGCACCACGCCGAGCACGCCTATTTCGATTCGGCCGTGATGCTGCTCACCTTCCTGCTGGCCGGCCGCTGGCTCGACCAGAACATGCGCCGCCGCACCCGCGCGGTCGCCGCCAATCTCGCCGCCCTCAAGGCCGAGACGGCGACGAAGTTCGTCGGTGACGGCGAGATCAGCGAGGTGCCGGTGTCGGCGATCCGGCCCGGCGACCTCGTGCTGGTGCGGCCGGGCGAGCGCATCGCGGTCGACGGCGAGGTCGAGGACGGCCGCTCCGAGATCGACCAGAGCCTGGTCACCGGCGAGACCGCGCATGTGACGGCGGAGCGCGGCACGCTCGTCTATGCCGGGACCCTCAACGTCGTCGGCACGTTGCGGGTGCGGGTCGGCGCCGCCGACCGCGGCACGCTGCTCGACGAGGTGACGCGGCTCCTCGACCGCGCCGTCGAGGCGCGCTCGCACTATGTGCGGCTCGCCGAACGGGCGGCCCGGCTCTACGCCCCGGTCGTCCATCTCACCGCGCTGCTCACGGTGATCGGCTGGGTGCTGCTCGGCGCGAGCTGGCACTTCGCCATCGTCACGGCCGTGGCGGTGCTGATCATCACCTGCCCGTGCGCGCTCGGCCTCGCGATTCCCGCCGTCCAGGTGGTGGCCTCGGGGGCGCTGTTCCGCAGCGGCGTGCTCCTGTCGTCCGGCGACGCCATCGAGCGGCTCGCCGCGGTCGACACCATCGTGCTCGACAAGACCGGCACGCTGACGCTGCCGGAGCCCGAGCTCGCCGACGCCGGTCGCGTCGCGCCGGAGACGCTGGCGCTGGCCGGCCGGCTCGCGCTGACCAGTCGCCATCCGCTCGCCGCGGCGATCGCCAAGGCCGCCGGCGCCACGGCGCCGCTCGACGGCGCCAGCGAGGAGCCGGGGCAGGGGGTCTTCGCGACCCTCGTCGGTGACGACGGCAGCGTGCGCGACGTCAGGCTCGGCCGGCCGTCGTGGTGCGGGGCGGAGGCGGACGCCACCCGCCTGGCGTCGGTCGACCCGGAGGCGTCGGTCATCGCGTTCCGGGACGGGAGCCGGACGACCCTCTTCGCGGTCCGCCAGCGGCTTCGCGAGGACGCGACCGCGGTGCTGGCCGGCCTGCGCGCCAAGGGCTACGCGGTCGAGATTCTCTCCGGTGACCGCGAGGCCGCCGTCGCCCATGTGGCGCGCCAGCTCGGCGTGACGACGGTGCGGGCCGGCGCGACGCCGGCCGACAAGATCGCCCATGTCGAGGCGCTGCGCGCGGCCGGGCACACGGTCCTGATGGTCGGCGACGGCATCAACGACGCCCCGGCGCTCGCCGCCGCGAACGTCTCGCTGTCGCCCGTCACGGCCGCCCATCTCACCCAGGCGGCGGCCGACGCCGTGTTTCTGGGCGACCGCCTCGCCCCGGTCGCGACGGCCCTCGCCGTCACCCGGCAGGCGCGAAAAATCATGCACGAGAACCTGTGGCTCGCGGTGGTCTACAATGCGATCGCGGTGCCCGTCGCGATCATGGGCTACGCGACCCCGCTGATCGCGGCGCTCGCCATGTCGGGCTCCTCGGTGCTGGTGATCCTCAACGCGCTCCGCGCCAAGGGCGGCGCCGGCGAGGGGGTCGTCGACCAGCTCGCCGAGGCGGCGCGTTCGGGGAACGGCGCGGACCCGCAGGCCGCGGCGAACGTTGTCCAGGCGGCCGTCAGCGGCGCGCCCGCGCGGAAGCCGGTGCGGCAGACGACGGTCAAGAGCGGCACGTGGCGATGAATCGACCCGATTTCCGCTCGTCCCCGCGCAGGCGGGGACCCAGGGGCCGCACGTCGTGTGTTCTGGATGCCCGCCTTCGCGGGCATGAGCGGCGTGTGGGTCGGCGTGAGCGGAAACCACTCTAGGTTGACGTCGCTCCAGGCCGGCGACGGTCGCGCAGTGACGGGAGAGGCGGCATGGAAGTTTTGGTCTATCTGGTGCCGCTCGCGCTGCTGCTCGGGCTCTCGGGGCTCGCCGCCTTCCTGTGGTCGCTGAAGTCCGGCCAGTACGACGACCTCGACGGCGCCGCCTGGCGCGCCATCCAGGACGACGACACGCTGCCGCCCGCCCCGCGTCGTCCGGACGGGAAGGCGCCGCCGCGGTGAGGCCGCGAAGCCGGGGCTCCGTCATCCCGGGGCGCGGCGAAGCCGCGGGCCCGGGATCCAGCGTCGGACTCGGCATTGTTGGCTGGATTCCGGGTTCGGCGCTGCGCGCCGCCCCGGAATGACCGCCGCATGGACCGCCTGAGCCCGCCTCAATCGATCTCCACCTCGGCCTCGATCTCGACCGCGATGCCGAACGGCAGCTCCGCCACCCCGATCGCCGAGCGGGCGTGCTGGCCGCGCTCCGGCCCGTAGACGGCGAGGATCAGGTCCGAGAAGCCGTTGATCACGGCCGGCATCGCCTGGAAGCCCGGCGCGCTCGTCACCATGCCGAACGCCCGCACCCAGGCGCTGACGCGGTCGAGGCTCCCCAATTCACGCTTGAGGCTGGTGAGGATCGACAGGCCGGTGAGGCGCGCCGCCTCGCGGGCGTCGTCGAGCGACACGCCGTCGCCGACCCGGCCGGGCTGCGCCCACAGGCGGCCGTCCGGCAGCACCGGGCCATGGCCCGAGATCAGGGCGCGGCGGCCGACGACGCGCACCGGGGCGAAGGGCAGCACGGTGCCGGGCGGCAGCGCCGGCGGCGGCGGCAGCACGAGCCCGAGCTCCTGCAGGCGGGATTCGATCGACATGGTGAAGAGATCCTTCTCAGAACGAACACCGACGCCGGAGGCGACGAGCCGCGTGGCCTCGGTTCCGCAGCGGTCGTCGTCCCGGGGCGGCGCGCCACCGCCGAGCCCGGGACCCATACGCCCTGTCCGTCGTGAGCCATAGGCTCCGGGGTTATGGGTTCCGGGCTCGCGGACCTGTCGGCCCGCGCTCCGGAACGACGGGCTCGCACATGCGGCGAGTCTTCGCTCCTCGTCGGAGTGGCGACCGCACACCCCAAAAAAATGCGCGGGCCGGAGCCCGCGCAAGAGAGTCGTCCAGGTCGAAACGTATCAGGCCGATATGGCCCGGCTCGAAACGAGCCGGATCACTCGGCCGCGATGGCGCTGTACGGCTTGCGCGGGAGCTCGAGGCGGTCCCACACGTCGATCAGGGCTTCGGTGAGCGCCTGCATCAGGACGTCGTCGTGATAGGGCGACGGGGTGATGCGCAGCCGCTCGGTGCCGACCGGAACGGTCGGGTAGTTGATCGGCTGGATGTAGATGCCGTGCTCCTCGAGCAGGATGTCGGTGGCCTGCTTGCACTTCTCGGCGTCGCAGACCATCACGGGCACGATGTGGGTGTCGGTCGGCATCACCGGCAGGCCGGCGGCCGAGAGGTCGGCCTTCAGCTTGGCGGCGCGCTCCTGCTGGCGCTCGCGCTCCCAGCTCGACTCCTTGAGGTGCTTGATCGCGGCGGTCGCGGCGGCGCAGATGCCGGGCGGCAGCGCGGTGGTGAAGATGAAGCCCGGCGCGAAGGAGCGCACGGCGTCGACCAGCTCCTTGGTGCCGGTGATGTAGCCGCCGAGGCAGCCGAACGCCTTGGCGAGCGTCGCCTCGATCACGTCGATGCGGGCCATCTCGCCCTGATGCTCGGCCTGGCCGCCACCGCGGGCCCCGTACATGCCGACCGCGTGGACCTCGTCGATATAGGTCATCGCGTTGTACTTCTCGGCGAGGTCGCAGATCTTGCCGATCGGCGAGACGTCGCCGTCCATCGAGTACAGGCCCTCGAAGACGATCAGCTTGGCCCGCTCCTTGCCGGCCTTCTTGAGCAGATCCTCGAGATGCTCGACGTCGTTGTGGCGCCACACCACCTTGTCGGTGCCGGCGTTGCGCACGCCGGTGATCATCGAGTTGTGGTTCAGCGCGTCCGAGAGGATCAGGCAGTTCGGCAGCAGCTTGGCGATCGTCGAGATGCCGGCGTCGTTGGAGACGTAGCCCGACGTGAAGACGAGGCCGGCTTCCTTCCCGTGCAGGTCCGCGAGCTCCTGCTCGAGCAGGACCAGGGGATGGTTGGTGCCGGCGATGTTGCGGGTGCCGCCCGCGCCGGTGCCCATGCGGGTCGCCGTCTCGACCAGGGCGCCGACCACCTTCGGGTGCTGGCCCATGCCGAGGTAATCATTGGAGCACCACACGACGACGTCGCGCGGGCCTTCGGGCGTGTGGTGGATGGCGTGCGGGTAGCGGCCGGCCAGCCGCTCGAGATGGGCGAACACCCGGTAACGACGCTCCGAATGCAGGCGGTTCAGGGCGTCGGCAAAATAAGTGTTGTATCCCATTAGTTTAAACTCCCCGATCACGGTCGGAACGCCGCGAGAGTATCATGTGGTGCGCAGAGTTGACAACGGCCGCTGTCACGCTGCCTTGACGATTGTCAATGGACGGACCGGGAACGGGCATGGATTTGGCTCCCTTCGGGGGGCAGGGCGGGGGTGGTCCGGTAGAGCGCCGGGATGGCCGACTGTCGCCGGGCCGGTTTGGAATTGTCCTAGACGGAGATCAATCATCTTGAAAGTCCGTGTGACTCCGCGGCGACGCGCAGCATGACGCAGGCGCGCGCCCCGGCTGCACCGACGGTTGCCGCTTGTGGCGACGACGCGCCCGGACTATGGGTGTGGCCTGCCGGCAGAGCGGTGTCGCGCGGGGCCCTGTGATTTTGCTCAAGTCGTTGCAAACATGACGTCATTCGTCTCGGATCTGGTCGAGCGGGCACGCCTCGCGGCGCGCGCTCTGGCCGATTACGGCGAGAATCTCGTCCGCCCGACGGTGCGGATCGGGGTCACCGGCCTGTCGCGGGCCGGCAAGACCGTGTTCATCACGGCGCTGGTGCACGGGCTCGCCCGCGGCGGGCGCTTCCCGGTGTTCACGCCGCTGGCCGACGACACGGTGCTGCGCGCCTATCTGGCGCCGCAGCCCGACGACGCGGTGCCGCGCTTCGAGTACGAGAGCCATGTCCGGGCCCTCGTCACGGACCGGGTCTGGCCGGAATCGACGCGCCAGATCAGCGAGTTGCGCATCGTCATCGAGTACCGGGGCAAGGACGGCCAGACCAAGACCCTGACGCTCGACATCGTCGACTATCCGGGCGAGTGGCTCTTGGACCTGCCGCTCCTCGACAAGTCCTACGAGCAGTGGGCCAAGGAGAGCCTGGCGCTGTCGCACAGCGGGCCGCGCGCCATGCTGGCCGCCTCCTGGCACGCCTTCAACGCCACGCTCGATCCCGACGCGCCGGCCGACGAGCAGTCGGCCATCACGGCCTCGCAGCTGTTCACGGACTATTTACGCAGCTGCCGCGACGAGCGCTGGGCGCTGAGCCTGCTGCCGCCCGGGCGGTTCCTCCTCCCCGGCGATCTCGCCGGCTCGCCGGCCCTGACCTTCGCGCCGCTCGCCCTGCCGGCCGAGGCGGGGCCGCACGAGGGCTCGCTGTGGGCGATGATGAAGCGGCGCTACGACGCCTACAAGGACATCGTCGTGAAGCCGTTCTTCCGCGACCATTTCGCGCGGCTGGACCGGCAGATCGTCCTGGTCGACGTACTCGCCGCCCTGAACGCCGGGCCGGCCGCGGTGCGCGACCTCGAGTTCGCGCTCGCCTCGATCCTCGACTGCTTCCAGGTCGGCCGCCGGACCTTCCTCAACAGCCTGATCAGCCCGCGCGTCGACAAGGTGCTGTTCGGCGCCACCAAGGCCGACCATCTCAACCAGGTCAGCCACGACCGGCTGGAGGCGATTCTCCACCGCATGATCGAGCGCGCCGCCAGCCGCGCCCTCTATGCCGGGGCCGAGACCGACGTGGTGGCGCTCGCCGCCGTGCGGGCGACCCGCGAGGCGCGGGTGCGCTCCAACGGTGACGAGCTGCCGGCGATCGTCGGCGTGCCGCAGGCGGGCGAGCGCGCCGCCGGCCATCTGTTCGACGGCGAGCGCGAGATCGCGCTGTTCCCGGGCGACCTGCCGTCCGACCCCGAGCGGGTGTTCGACCTCGGCCGCACCGGCTACCAAGGCCTCACGGCGGGCTCGCACGACGACGCGGAATTCCGCTTCCTGCGCTTCCGGCCGCCGCGGATCGAGCGTACCGTGGACGGAC
The DNA here is from genome assembly GCF_046000175.1 of Rhodoplanes sp. SY1. Lineage (NCBI taxonomy): Bacteria > Pseudomonadati > Pseudomonadota > Alphaproteobacteria > Hyphomicrobiales > Nitrobacteraceae > Rhodoplanes > Rhodoplanes sp. SY1. The sequence continues at coordinate 52,261 of NZ_JBEOMB010000008.1, read as the reverse complement.
TGCCGACTCTGCCCCATATCCGCCTGGACCGCGTGCTGCAGTTTCTCATCGGAGATCGATTTCAATGAGCAGCCCCGCCGAATCCCGCCGCCCCGCCGCGTTCAGTGTCGACGATCCCAACGTGCTGATCGGGCCGGCCCCGGCCAGCGAGCCGCCGCGCCGGGCGATGGCGCGCGAGCCGCTGCGGGAGGCGCCACGGCGTCCGGTCGCGGTGGCGAGCGTCGTGGTGCCACCGGTCGCCGAGACGCCGGCCACGGTTCCGGCTGCCGCGGTCGCGGCCGCCGCCACCACGGTGGTGGCCGAGCAGGATCTTCCGCGCGGCACCGTGGCGGGCCGGCAAGTCCCGTGGGGGCTGCTGTTCTGGAGCTCGGCCGGCGGCCTCGTGGTGCTCGGCATGGCGCTCTCGGTGATCGACCTGGTCGCCGATCTCTACGGCCGCTCCGGCTGGCTCGGCACGCTCGGGCTGGTGCTGGCCGCGGTCGCCGCCGTCGCCTTCGTGGTGGTGGCCGGGCGCGAGGCCTCCGGGCTCCTGCGCCTCAAGGCGATCGACCAGGTGCGCGACCGCGCCACGGCCGCGATCGAGACCGACGACCGCGCCACCGGCCAGGCCGCCGTCACCGAGCTGCTCGCCGTCACGCGCGGCATGCCGGCGCTGGCGAGCGCCCGCATGCGGGTGCAGTTCCACCTCAACGAGATCATCGACGGCCGCGACGTCGTCCATCTCGCCGAGCGCGAGCTGCTCGCCTCGCTCGACGAGGAGGCCTCGCGTCTCGTCACCAATGCGGCGAAGCGCGTCTCGGTCGTCACCGCGGTCAGCCCGCGCGCCGCCATCGACATGCTGTTCGTGCTGGTCACGGCGCTCGGCCTCGTGCGCAAGCTGGCGCTGCTCTACGGTGGCCGGCCGGGCGCGCTCGGCATGGTGCGGCTGATGCGCCACGTCGTCACCCATCTCGCCCTCACCGGCGGGCTGTCGGTCGGCGACGGCGTCGTCCAGCAGATGATCGGCCAGGGGCTCGCCGCCAAGGTCTCGGCGAAGCTCGGCGAAGGCGTGCTCAACGGCCTGCTCACCGCCCGGCTCGGCCTCGCCGCGATCGACGTGACGCGGCCGCTGCCGTTCTCGGCGCTCAAGCGCCCGACGCTGCAAGACCTCGCCGGCGGCCTGCTGAAGGGCCCGGAGAAGGGCGACGCGGTGCCGGCCGGCGGCATGCCGCGCGCCGCCACGGCGGACTGATCCGCACCCTCTGCGCAGACGAGCGGCTCGGCCACCCGGCCGGGCCGCTGTTTCATATGGCGCTCCCGCGACGCGCGGCACTGCGGAACCTTTGATGATGCCCCGCGTTGGTGCATCACGTTTTGCCGCGCCGTTCCGCTCTTTTGCCCGTCCCTCCGTTCGGTGCGCCTCGTGGAGTCCTGATCGATGGTGAGCGCCCGGCGCGGGACGCTGCGTCTCCTCCGTGCCCTCATGGTCGGTGCCGTCGTGGTCCCGGCGGCGCTGTTCGCCTATGTGGCCTGGGTGTCGTGGGGATCGATCACCGCGCTCACCGACGACCGCCTGGTCCGCACGCTCGACGTGCTGCACGAGCAGGCCCTCAAGGTGCTCACCACCGGCGACCTGGTGCTCGACGAGATCGTCGAGGCGGTCGAGGACGCCACCGCCGAGCAGATCGCGGCGCGCGAAGGCGAGCTGCACCGCCGCCTCAAGCGCGTCGCCGACCTGCTGCCGCAGGTGCAGTCGATCTGGGTGATCGATCGCGACGGCTACGCGCTCGCCAACAGCTACTTCGTCCCGGCGCCGCGCGGTGCCTCGCTCGCCGACCGCGACTTCTTCCGGGCCCAGGTCGACCGCGACGCCGGCACCTATGTGAGCAGCGTGTTCACGCCGCGGCTGATCGAGGGGCCGTCCTTCTTCAGCATGAGCCGCCGCCTGAACGGCCCGAACGGATCGTTCGAGGGCGTCGCCAGCGTGTCGATGCTGCCGGGCGACTTCGAGAAGTTCTACCGCGAGATCGCCCGCAGCCCCGGCGAGGTCTTCGCGCTGATGCGCGATGACGGTGCCTTCCTGGCGCGCTGGCCGGCGAGCCCGGCGGGCAGCGCGCCGCTGCCGCCGCGCAGCCTGTTCTTCCAGGAGATCGCCCGCGCCCCGCAGCGCGGCCTCTACACCGGCGTGTCCCGCATCGACGGGGTCGAGCGCCGCGTCGGCTACCGCCGCATCGAGGGCTTTCCGATCTATGTCGTCGCCTCGGTGGAGGCCGCGTCGATCCGGGCCGAATGGCTCGCCGGGCTGCGCGGCCACCTGGTGTTCGGCCTGCCGGCGACACTGCTGCTCCTGTGGGTGCTGTGGGTCGCGCATCAGCGCACCGCCTCGCTCTACGCGGAGGCGATGCGGCGCGAGACGGCCGAGGCGGCGCTGCGCCAGGCGCAGCGGCTGGAGGCGGTCGGCCGGCTCACCGGCGGCGTCGCCCACGACTTCAACAATCTCCTGATGGTGATCTCCGGCAGCGCCGACCGGCTGCGCCGCCTGGTCGAGGGCGAGAAGGAGAGCCGGCTCGTCGAGATGATCACGACCGCGGCGAAGCGCGGCGAGACGCTGACGCGCCAGCTCCTGTCGTTCTCGCGCCAGCAGGCGCTGAGCCCGCAGAGCATCGATCTGTCGCAACGCATGCCCGAGCTCTCGGAGCTGATCCGCCGCTCGCTCGCCGACGACGTGGAGGTGGTGATCGACGTCCCGGATCGCGTCTGTCCGGTCAAGGTCGATCCGAGCGAGTTCGAGGTCGCGGTCCTCAACATCTGCGTCAACGCGCGCGACGCCATGCCGAAGGGCGGGCGTCTTCTCGTGCGGGTGCGCGACGCGGTGCTCGACGAGGACGGCGAGAGCGGGCTCGTCGGCGCCTTCGTGTCGCTGTCCTTCGACGACACCGGGGCGGGCATCCCGGAGGACCTGCTGCCGCGCGTCTTCGAGCCGTTCTTCACCACCAAGGAGACGGCCAAGGGCACCGGCCTCGGGCTGAGCCAGGTCTACGGCTTCGCCCGCCAGGCCGGCGGCGACGTGCGCATCACGAGCCGGGTCGGCGAGGGCACCACGGTGACGCTGTGGCTGCCCTGGGTCGCCTTCGAGCCGGCCGCCGTGACGGAGCCGTCGCCCGCGCCCGTGGCGCGACCGGCCGAGCGCCGGACCGTGATGGTGGTCGAGGACAACCGCTCGGTCGCCGATGTCTGCGGCGCCTATCTGGAGCAGCTCGGCTACGACGTGCGAGTCGCGGCCTCGCCGCGCGACGCGCTCGCGGTGCTGCGCGGCGAGCATTCCGTCGATCTGGTGCTCTCCGACATCCTGATGCCGGGCGGCATGAGCGGCGTCGACCTCGCGCGCGAGCTGCGGGCGCGCGACCCCGAGCTGCCCGTGGTGCTGATGACCGGCTTCAGCGACCGCGCCGGCGAAGTGGCGCGCGACGGCTTCCCGGTGCTGCGCAAGCCCTTCGACGTCGACCAACTGGAGCGCGAGCTCGCCGCCGCCCTGGCCCGCCGCGACGGCTCGGCGGCGGCGTGAGGACTTCGCCGGCGGCCCCACGGTAGGCTCCGTCGTCCCGGGGCGGCGCGCCAGCGCCGAGCCCGGGACCCATACGCCCTGTCTCGCGAGAGCCACCTGTACAGGGGCTATGGATTCCGGGCTCGCGGGCCAAAGGCCCGCGCCCCGGAATGACGGAGAGCCGGCATCACCCTCGCTTGCGCTCGTCCGGGCCGGTGGCGACCGGGCGCGAGGGCTCCTCGGTCCATTCCGACATCGAGCCGTCGTAGAGCGACACGTCGGGCCAGCCGAGGATCTCCGACAGCACGAGCCACGGGGTCGCCGCCTGGTGGCCGGTGTTGCAATAGGTGACGACGGGCGCCTTGGGCACCGAGGCGACCAGCGCCTCGAGGGCCGCTCTGTCCTTCAGCCGGCCGCTCGCCGCGTCCCACAGGGTCGTGTGGTCGAGCAGGAAGGCGCCGGGCAGCCGCCCCGGCACGCGCGCCTGCGGGCTCTGCGCGCGGCCCTCGAAGAACGACAGGGCGCGCGTGTCGAGCAGCACGGCGTCATCGGTGGCGAGCGCCCGCACCACGCGCGGAATCTCGGCGCGCGGGCCGGACGCGATCGCGACCGGATAGGGCGCAGCCTGCGGTGGCTTGCTCGGGCCGCCGACCACCGGGCGCGCCGGATCCGCCGTCCACGCCGCCATGCCCCCGTCGAGAATCGTGATCCGCGGGTGGCCGGCCATGCGCAGCGTCCAGAACACCCGCGCGGCCGCGGCGAAGTCGCCGGCCGAGGTGCCGGCCGCGATCACGACCGCGGTCTGCTCGGGCGTCAGGCCGATGCCGCCGAGCAGCACGGCGAGCGCGTCGGGCTCGGGCAGCAGCCCGGTCGCCATGCCGCGCGTCGCCCGCCAGCCGTCCTCGACATAGTCCGAATGCACGGTGCCCGGGATGTGCGCCGTCAGATAGGCGCCGCGGGCGCCGCCGTCGACCACCGAGCGGATGTCGATCAGCCGCAGCGCCGGATCGCCGAGCCTCTGGGCGAGCCAGTCGGCGGAGACGAGCGACGGGACGGTGTCGGGGGCGGGCTTTTCGACTTCGGGCATGGGGCACTCCTGGGCGGGAGGGCGTTATAGCACCGCGAGCGGCGCTGTCCCTATCGCCCCGGGCCGATGCATCGCTCCTCATCATGGTGAGGAGCACTCCTGGCGCATGCGCCAGGAGTGCGTCTCGAACCATGAGGTCGCCGGCATCGTGCCCGCCCTCGCCCTTCGAGACGCGGCCTTCGGCCGCTCCTCAGGGTGAGGGCGGAGACGATCACGCGCTGTCCGTCCTGATCACACCGAAAAGTCGCCCGTCCGCGGGGTCGCGCGCTGGCGCGGGATGCGCACGCCGCGGCGCTGCATGTCCTTCAGGATCACGTACATCTGCGCCGCCGTCAGGGCGTCGTTGAAGGCGTCGTGCTGGGGCAGCATCGTCAGGTCGAGATCCGCGGCGATCGCCGCGTAGCGCAGGTCGATCTCGGTGCCGGGCGGCGCCTTGCCGTACTTGCGCTCGTAATACAGCTCGGAGACGTCGATCTGACGGTTCGGCAGGTTGATGTTGAGCATGCCGAACAGGTACTTGTTGATCATCCGCACGTCGAACGACACCCAGTAGCCGACCAGCGGCCGGCTGCCGATGAAGCGCAGGAACTCCGGCATCACCTCGCGGATGGTGCGGCCTTCCTTCACGTCGGCCTCGCGCAGCTGATGCACCTTGATGGCCGACACCTCCATGGCGGCGCCGGGCCGGATCAGGGCCCGGAACGTCTCGCTGGTCAGGATCGTGTTGCCGCGGATCTTGATCGCCGCGATGCTGATCACGTCGTCGGCCAGGATGTCGAAGCCCGAGGTCTCGCAGTCGAACGACACCACCTCGCCCGAGTCGTCCTGGTCGAACAGGAACGCGTAGGCGTTATCGGCGAGCAGCATGCGGTCGAACAGGGCGCGGCTGCGGCGGAGAATCTCGGAGCGCATCAGAACACGCTCAGATGGTAGCGGTTGCGGACGATCTCGCGGAAGCGCTTGACCACGCGGAGCGCGTCGCGCAAGAGGTCGCGGTCGCGCGTCGTCAGCTCGCCGAGCTTGACGATCGATTCGCGCTCGCGTTTCCCCGTCGCCATGGCGGCGAGCTGCGAGCGCAGCCGGATCTCCATGAAGTAGGACAGCGCGCTGGTCAGCTCGCGGCCGAAGTCGGCGCCGAACAGACCGGCCTCGGCCAGCGCCGCGATGCGATCCGCCGTCGACACCTCGCGGATGCCCTGGTCGATGGCGAGCGTGCGCACCCCGTGGACGATCGGGAAGGTGCCGGATTTCTTCACGTCGATCTCGTCCGAGCCGACGCCGACCGAGGCCATGAACGAGGTCAGCATGCCGGCGCTCGCCCCGGCGAACAGGTCGATGGCGCGGGCGAAGCGGGCCAGATACGCGGTCTCGCCCCGCATCAGGTCGACCATGGTCGACTTGGCGCGATCGAGCAGGTCATGGTGGCCCGTGACCGAGACGGCGTCGAAGAAGATGCCGAGATTCATCGGCCCGTCCTCGGCCGGCGAGCGCACCCAGCCCTCGAGCTGGAAGAGGAAGTCGTCGATCGGCTGCGACCAGCGCGGGTTCTTCACCATCACGTCGCCCGGGCAGGGCGGGAAGCCGAAGCTCTCCAGCGCGCCCGAGAAGGCGGTGCGGAACGCCGCGAGGTCGGCCTCCGGGACCGGCTTCGCCAGCAGGATCCCGTTGTCCTGGTCGGTCCGCACGGTCTGCTCGCCGCGCCCCTCCGAGCCCATGACCAGAAGGCAGCCGTGCTCGCGGATCGAGGGCGGCGCCACCATCTCGAACAGCTTGGCGAACAGCCGACGGTTGAGGTCCGACGTGATCTCGGCGATCACCTCGACGCGGGCGCCCTGGCGGTGAAGCCGCTCGACCTGGCTCTGGATGTCGAGCGCGCAGGCCTTCAGGTCCGCCGGCACCTTGGCCTGGTCGATCTGGCCCGGGATGAGCTGCGGATTGCCGGCGACGAGGCCGAGAATGTCGATGTCCTCGAGCACGCCGACATAGTCGTCGCCGGAGCGGATCGCGAGGCGGCGCTTGTTGTGGCGGGTCATCGCGATGACGGCCGCGAAGATGAAGTCGTCGGCGTCGATCGCCACCACGTCGAAATGGCAGACTTCGCGCACCGGCGCGTCGAGCGGCTTGCGGTCGACCACGAAGGCCTTGGCGAGATTGGCGCCCGTGACGATGCCGGTGCGCGCGCCGTCGCGCACGAACAGCGTGTTGTTGTTGCGCTCCTGCATGAGCTGGCCGGCATCGTGCAGGCTGGTCGACCCGTCGACGAAGATCGCCGCGTGGTAGCGCACCTCGCGCACATGGGCGCGCAGCGCCGAGTCGACGCCGGTGCGGTCGCGCCGGTCGTAGGACCGCAGCTTCCGCGAGATCTCGGAATAGAAGAAGGCGGCGAAGCCGGGGTTGCGGGAGATCAGGTCCTGCACCACCGCCTTCGGCAGCAGGTAGCAGAGCGTCTCCTCGGCGGCCACGAAGGTGGTGCCGGCCGGCCCGTGCACCAGCGAGCGGGCGTCGAACGTGTCCTTCGGGCCGAGGCTCGACTCGACGGTGTCGCCGTCGCGCTCCTCGACCCGGCCCTTGATGACGACGTGCAGGTGCTCGGATCGCTGGCCGGACGGGATGACGCTCTCGCCGGGCGCGAAATAGCCGATGTCGATGGCGGCGCGCAGCGTGCCGATCTCGTCGTGGCTGAGCCGGTCGAAGGGGGGATTCTGGGCGTCGAAGGCTTGCGGCATGCGGTCACCAGCAACTGTCACCCGGAACCAAGCGGTCGACCGGCCCGGGGCGGGCCGATCGACCGGAGGGTCGGCATCCGGTCGCCGCCCGGTCTCCGTGCGAAGACCGGGCGGTCGATCGGATGGTGGTCAGTGGGCGACCGCCTTGTGCGAGCCGATGCCGGTTTCGGAGCGGACGTACTGGTGCTCGAAGCCGGCCTTGTCGATGGCGCCGCGCTTGGAGCCGTCCAGCTTGGAGAACAGCCAGATGCCGGCGAACGCGATGGTCATCGAGAACAGCGCCGGGTTGTCGTAGGGGAACGGCGCCGAGGCGAAGCCGAAGGTCTTCACCCACACGGCCGGGCTGAGCACGACCAGCGACACCGAGCTGATCAGGCCGAGCAGGCCGCCGAACAGCACGCCCCGGGTGGTGGTGCCGCCCCACAGGATCGACATCAGGAGCACCGGGAAGTTGCAGCTCGCGGCCACCGCGAAGGCGAGGCCGACCATGAAGGCGACGTTCTGGTTCTCGAAGATGTAGCCGAGGATGATGGCGACGATGCCGATCACCACGGCCGTGACCTTCGACACCCTGACCTCGCGGTCCTCGGAGACGCGGCCTTTGGCGATGACCGAGGCGTAGAGGTCGTGGCTGACCGCCGAGGCGCCGGCGAGCGTCAGGCCGGCCACCACGGCCAGGATGGTGGCGAAGGCGACGGCCGAGATGAAGCCGAGGAAGAGCGAGCCGCCGACCGCGTTGGAGAGATGGATCGCCGCCATGTTGGTCCCGCCCAGCAGGGCCGTGACCTTGTTGTAGGCGCCGTCGGCTCCGACCTTGTAGAAGCTCGGGTCGTTCATCAGGAACGTGATGGCGCCGAAGCCGATGATGAAGGTCAGGATGTAGAAGTAGCCGATGAAGCCGGTCGCGTAGAACACCGACTTGCGGGCCGCCTTGGCGTCCGAGACGGTGAAGAAGCGCATCAGGATGTGGGGCAGGCCGGCCGTGCCGAACATCAGCGCGAGGCCGAGCGACAGCGCCGAGACCGGATCCGACACGAGATTGCCCGGGGCCATGATGGAGGCGCCCTTGGGATGCGTCTGGACTGCCTTCTGGAACAGCGCCTCCGGCGAGAAGCCGAAGTGGATCAGGACCATCAGGGCCATGAAGGTGGCGCCGCCGAGCAGCAGGCAGGCCTTGATGATCTGCACCCAGGTGGTGGCCACCATGCCGCCGAAGGCGACGTAGATGATCATCAGGGCGCCGACCGAGATCACGGCGTAGAGATAGGGCAGGCCGAACAGCAGCTCGATCAGCTTGCCGGCGCCGACCATCTGGGCGATCAGGTAGAACGCCACCACGGTCAGGGTGCCGACCGCCGACAGGCTGCGGATCTGGGTCTGCTCCAGGCGGAACGACACCACGTCGGCGAACGTGTACTTGCCGAGGTTGCGGAGCCGCTCGGCGATCAGGAACAGGATCACGGGCCAGCCGACCAGCCAGCCGACCGAGTAGATCAGGCCGTCGAAGCCGGTGGCGAAGACGAGGCCGGAGATCCCGAGGAACGAGGCGGCCGACATGTAGTCGCCGGCGATGGCGAGGCCGTTCTGGCCGGCCGTGATGCCGCCGCCCGCGGCGTAGAAGTCGGCGGCCGAGCGGGTGCGCCGCGCCGCCCAGTAGGTGATCCCGAGCGTCGCCGCCACGAAGGCGAAGAACATCAGGATGGCGGCGAGGTTGAGGGCCTGCTTGCCGCCGCCCTCGATCGGGCCGGCGGCCTCGGCGACGCCGGCGAGCGCCGCGAGCGCGAGGGCCGCCGTGACGGTCGTGGTCGCGGTGGTCTTGACCGCGACGGTTCTGGCCGTGGTGCGGAGCGCGCGCATCACTTCTGCCTCCCGACGATGTTCGTGGTGATATCGTCGAACTCGGAGTTGGCGCGGCGCACGTAGATGCCGGTCAGGAGGAACGCCGAGACGATGACACCGAGGCCGATCGGGATGCCGACCGTGGTGACGCCGCTGCCGAGCTTGACGGCGAGGATGCCGGGCGCGAAGGCGATGACGAAGATGAAGCCGAAATAGATGACCAGCATCGCCAGGGTCAGGGTCCACGCGAAGCGCGAGCGCTTCGTGACGAGCTCCTGGAACTGCGGGTCTGATTTGATCGTGTCGTACGACGGCGTACTCACGGCGTCCCCCTTGGTTAGAGCCTCCCGCTCCGATATCGGCCGACTGTTTGCTCGGCTCTGATGATTGCGCGGCACGTTAGTCGGCGCGACCACACGGCGCAATCCGACCAAAGACGCAACTCGCCCGTCCCGCCATCCGAAGAATCACGTGCTTCGGTGGCGTTCGGCGACACGATCGCGTGCGCGTGTGCGGCGGCGGACGCGGCGGTCCGGACCGGCCGGGGCACCGCCCGCACCGGGCGCGACGGCGGCCGCCACGGAGCCGGCGCGGCCGGTGCAAGCGGCTGACCCGTCGACCTTTCCTCGCGGCCGCCCCGGGCTGCGGCGGTTTGGCGCGACCCGGCGCGGTCCGGTTCTCCTGGACGGCCGGCCGGCGGGTTCCTAGATCTCGCGATACCGATCCGGGCCCCTCTGGCGGCACCGTTGCCGCGATGTCGGATCTTTCACCTGCCGCTCCTTTCGACTTTGGTCGAGCCGGAGCGACATCTGGAGGATTGCGATGGAGCTCCTGTCCGGACTCGATTTTCTGTTCGCGACGTTTCTCGGCAAGCCGGCCTGGGCCTGGTTCTTGTTTCTCGGCATCGTGACGACGCTTCTGGTGCTCGACCTCGGCGTCCTGCACCGCAAGGCGCGCGCCATCGGGGCGGGCGAGAGCCTGGCGCTGTCGGCCGCCTATATCGCCGTCGCGCTCGTCTTCGGCGCCTGGGTGTGGTCCGACATGGGCCGCGAGGCGGGCGTCGCCTGGCTCACCGGCTTCTTCGTCGAGAAGACCCTGGCGCTCGACAACGTCTTCGTCATCTCGCTGATCTTCGCGACGCTCGCGGTGCCGCCGTACCTGCAGCACCGGGTGCTGTTCTACGGTATCCTCGGCGTCGTCGTGCTGCGCGCCGTGATGATCGGGCTCGGCGCCGCGATCGTGTCGTCGTTCTCCTGGGTGTTGTTCCTGTTCGGCGCGCTCCTCATCGCCACCGGCATCAAGATGCTGGTGGTCGCCGAGAATCCCGCCGCCTGGGTCGACAACCCGATGATGCGATGGATGAACCGCCGCCTGCGGGTCACCCGCGAGCTGCGCGGCGAGGCGTTTTTCGTGCGGCAGCCCGCCGTCGCGGGCGGCCCGGCCGTCATGTGGGCGACGCCGCTGTTCGTCGCGCTCGTGCTGATCGAGTTCGCCGACCTCGTCTTCGCGGTCGACAGCGTGCCGGCGATCTTCGCCATCACCACCGACCCCTACATCGTCTACACCTCCAACATCTTCGCCATCCTGGGCCTGCGCGCCCTCTACTTCGCGCTCGCCGCCTCGGTGCACCGCTTCCGCTACCTGAAATACGCGCTGTCGCTGGTGCTGGTGTTCATCGGCGCGAAGATCTTCTGGAACCAGATCGTCGGCAAGGTCGATCCCCTGGTGTCGCTCGGCGTCACCTTCGCGCTCCTGGCCGGCGGCGTGATCGTCTCGCTGTGGAAGACGCGGGCGGAGACGCCCGCCGCCACGACCCCGGCGTCCTCGGCCTGACGCCTCGTGAGTAGACCCCGAACCTCGACCCTGGAGACCCGCATGTTCGACGTGAACAAGATCCTCACCGCGGTGCTGGCCGGTGACGGCGCCGGCGCGCCGCCTCCGGCGACCAGCCGAGATACCGGCTTCCTCACCCGCGGCCGCGGCCTGCCGCCCGCCGGGCAGGGGGGCGCGGCGCAGGGCCAGGGCGGCGGCCTGCCGTTCGACCTCGGCAGCCTCGCCGGCCGGCTCGGTGGGCTCGCCGGCGGCAGCCCGCTGGGCGCGGGTGGCGGCGGCGGACTCGGCGATCTGCTCGGCCGCAATGCCGGGATGCTCGGCGCCGGCGGTCTCGCGGGCGGGCTCGCCGGGATCCTGCTGAACTCGAAGCATGCGCGGAAATACGCCGGCACGGCGCTGAAGGTCGGCGCCGCCGCGGTGCTGGGCGGCCTCGCCTACAAGGCGTATCAGGACTATCGGGCCGGGCGCCCGGTGGTGCCGCAGGGCGTCGCCGACACGCTCGGCCAGATGCTCGGCGGGCCGCAGGGCGGCGCGACGGCGGCGAGCGGCCCGGCCGGGGCGCCGGCGCCGGGCAGCGAGGCGGCGGCGGCCCGCACCACGCTCCTCCTCTTGCGCGCCATGATCGGCGCCGCGCTCGCCGACGGCCGCATCGACGAGGCCGAGCGTGTCATGCTGATCGAGCGGATCGAGGCGAGCCCGCTCTCGGTCGAGGAGCGCCAGGTGCTGGAGGGCCTCGTCGCACGGCCCGACACGCCGGCCTCGCTCGCCGCCGACGCGGCCACCCCGGAGGAGCGCGCCGAGGTCTATCTCGCCGCCTATGTGGCGATCGACGCCGACACGCCGGCCGAGCGCGCCTGGCTCGACGACCTCGCGGCGCGGCTGCAGCTCGATCCGCGGCTGCGCCAAAACCTCGAGACGGCCGGCGACGCCGCCGCGGCGGCGTGAGCCCACGCGGCGGCGTGAGCGAGGAGCGCGCGTCGCCGCGGCGCCTACTCGGCCGGCAGGCCGGCGCGCGAGTGGTTCGCGTAGGTCGCCCAGGTCGGCGCGTAGGCGTCGTCGGCCTGGTTGCCCCAGGTCGCCCAGCCGGGCCGCGTGCCGCGGGCGAACAGCTCGAGATAAGGCCCCGGCGAGCACGCCTCGATCAGCCCGTACTGCTCGTCGGGTTTTCGCGAGTGCTCGCGCTTTCGGGTGGCGAGGAAGTTGACCTGGCGGCGGCCGGCCTCGCGGGTGCGGGCGTTGCGGCCCCGCACGCCGAACAGCAGAAGCTCGGTGACGTTGCGGAAGTAGAAGCCGACCCCGCGCCCGTCCGGACCGCCGTCCTTCCTCACCTTGTGCCAGACGATGTTGGACTTGTAGGCGAAGCCCCAGGCCCGCATCACGGCGAGCCCCTCGGGCAACAGCGCGTTCGGCACCCACAGATAGAGATGCGCCGGCTCCTGCGCGAGCGCCGCGACCGGCAGCGCCTCGATCTCGGGAAGCGTCATGGTGCCGTAGCGCGACAGCCGCCGATGCTCGGGCGCCATCTTTCCGGTGCGGTTGACGAACTGCCAGGGCGGGTCGGCGAGAACGGTGGCGAAGCGGCGGCCGCCCGCGAAAACCTCGAGATCGACGGCGGCTGGATGATCGGCGGCCATGATGCGGTCCGGCGGTGCGACTCGCGCCGCGTCCGGCGCGATTCCGCATCTATAGCGCGACCGGGCGCGCTGCCGCCAGAACGGCGGCCGCTCACGCCGGCGGCGTCGCCCGCGGCGCGGGAGGCGGTGCGTCGGGTGTCGTGACCCGGGCGGCGAACGACTGGATCAGGTCTATCGGCACCGGGAACACGATGGTCGAGTTCTTCTCGCCGGCGATGTCCTGCAGCGTGGAGAGGAAGCGCAGCTGCATCGACTGCGGCGTGCGGGCCAGCATCTCGCCGGCCTGGACGAGCTTCTCGGCCGCCTGCTGCTCGGCCTCGGCGCCGATGATGCGGGCGCGGCGATAGCGCTCCGCCTCGGCCTGGCGGGCGATGGCGCGGATCATGCTCTCGTCGATGTCGACATGCTTGATCTCGACATTGGCGACCTTGATGCCCCAGGCGTCGGTCTGGCTGTCGAGAATCGTCTGGATGTCGCGGTTGAGCTTGTCGCGCTCGGCCAGCATCTCGTCGAGCTCGTGCTTGCCGAGCACCGAGCGCAGCGTCGTCTGCGCGAGCTGGCTGGTCGCATTCATGAAGTTCTCGACCTGGATCACCGCCTTGTCGGCGTCGACGACGCGGAAATAGACGACCGCGTTGACCTTCACCGAGACGTTGTCGCGCGAGATCACGTCTTGGGTCGGCACGTCGAGCACCAGCGTGCGCAGATCGACCCGCACCATCTGCTGGATCAGCGGCACGAGGAAGATCAGGCCGGGCCCCTTCACGCCGGAATAGCGGCCGAGCGTGAACACCACGGCGCGCTCGTATTCGCGCATGATCCGCACCGCCGCGAGAACGAGGCCCACGACGAGGACGGCAATCACGAGATACGGGAGAATGCTGGAGAGGGCGTTCATGAGCGGTCCTTCGGGCGAGCGGTGGGTGCGGATGTCGCGGGAGCGGGTGCAGGCGCGGGCTCGACCCGCAGCACGAGGCCGCGGCGGCCGACGACCCTGACGGATCGGCCGGACCCGTCCGCGGCGCGCGCATCCGTCGCTGCCGCAGCATCCGTCCAGGATGGCAGCGGGGCGTCGCTGCGCGCCTGCCAGAGCTCGCCGCAGACCCGGATCATGCCGGTCCGGCCGCGCCAAGCGACCACGATGCCGTCGCTGCCGATCAGCGCCGGGTCGCCGGTCGCGACGCGGTGGCGCCACGCCCGCCGCACGACGGCGCCGGCGATGACGAGGTAAACGAGCAGAACGACCGCGACGCCGATCGCGGTCGTCTGCGAAACGTCGGCGACGTCGGCCGCCACGGCTCTCCCGTCGGCCAGAATCAGGAGACCGGCCGCCAGCGCGACGAGGCCGCCGACGCCGAGGAGACCGAGGGTCGGCAGCACCGCTTCGGCGGCGATCAGGACGATGCCGAGCAGCAGGAGGCCGAGTCCGGTCCACCAGCCGAACAGCCACCAGCCGAGACGCCACGTCGATGTCGTCTGATCGACATTGACGCCCGGCGCGGCCGCGCTCGGGCCGGCCACGAGCGCGAGAAGCAGCGCGAGCAGAATCGGCGCGAGCAGAATCATCGGGCGAGTCGGCATCGAATCTCCGTCACGACTCGTCTCCGTCACGACTCGGGGAGGGCGGACGCCGTGTCGCGTCGGCCGCATCACCGCTTCCTTCGGGCAACGATCGGCCTGTCTCGCCGTTCCGGCGCGGGTCGCGAACCTCCGTCCCCGCGACCCGATGACACCCGCGGCCGTAGCAGGTAGAAAGTGGGCGTAGGCCCATCGTCGCAAGGGAGGGCGCCGATGCCGGAGGGGCCCATGTCACCTGAGTCGATTTCGCCTGAGTCGATGTCGCTGGAGACGCTGCTGGCGCTGTTTCGTACCGCGGCGCTGTTCTGGCTCGTCCTGTTGGGGCTCGCCGTCGCCAATGGTGCGTTCCGCGAGCTGGTGCTCGCGCGGCTTCTCGGTCCCGAGGCGCTGCCGATCTCGGGCATCACCGGTATCGTGCTGATGGCGGTCGCGATCGCGCTGTTCGTGCGGCGGGTGCGGCCCGGCTTCGGCGCCGCCTTCGCGATCGGCGCGATGTGGCTCGTCCTCACGCTCTCCGCCGAAGCCGTGCTGGTGGTCGCGAGCGGCAAGCCGCTCCGGGTCGTGGTCGATACCTTCTCGGCTGCCGCGGTGGCGGAGGGCGACTTGTTCGCGCCGCTCGCGGTGTTCGTCGCCCTGTCGCCGCCGCTGTTCGCGCTGCTCCGGCGGCCGCTTCATTGAGTCGCTGCACCGCGCCCGGGTGTGGCCGCGCAACAGGCGCGGGTGCGGTGCGCAACGGGTCTGCGGCCGGCCGGCGCAAATCCGCCGCGATCGGGCGTCACTCGCCGGCGAAAAGCCGCTATCATCGAATCGAAATCGTATCCGAGTATCGAGGCTCGCCATGATCGATCATAAGTACCGCTTGCAGCTGCGCGCCGGTTCCGCCGTCGCCGGCCTTCTGGCCGCGAGTCTCGTCGCGCTGGCCGGTCCCGCGCACGCGCAGCTGTTCGATCGCTGGCCGGCTCCCGCCCAGCAGATGGAGCAGCGCACGCCGGACGCGACCGATCCGCCGGCCGCCGAGGCGCCGCCTCAGCCGGCCAAGCCCAAGCCGGTGCGCAAGCCGAAGCCGGCGCCCGAGCCGAGCGCGCAAGGCGCCGATCCGGCCGCCGCGCCGGCACCTGCCGCACCGCCGCGCCGCGCCGCGCCCAAGCCGGCTGCCGCCGCGGCCGGCGCCCCGAAGACGATCGCCTGCGCGGGCGTGTTCGCCAAAGGGTCGAGCCATCTCCAGCTCGCCCAGACCTTCGACGCCAAGAACGTCGAGTTCGGCGAGGTCGACGGGCCGGAGGGCAGCAAGCTCAACGCCACCCTGGTGTACCCGACCGACCCGAAGCGCCGGCTCGAGGTGCTGTGGCAGAACGAGGCGGCGCGCAGCGACGTGTCGCTCATCGTCGTCACCGGCCAGTCGGGCTGGACGGCGCCCAAGGGGTTGAAGCTCGGGATGCCGCTCGCCCAGCTCGAGAAGGCCAACGGCAAGCCGTTCAAGGTGTCGGGCCTCGATCAGGACAACGGCGGCAGCGTGATCGACTGGCAGGGCGGCGCCCTCGCCTCGTTGCCGGGCGGCTGCAAGGTCGGGGTGCGGCTGACGCCGGACGCCAAGGCGACCGACGCCGCCAAGGCCCAGGCCGCCGGCAAGGAGTTCGCCTCCACGGACGCCGCCCTGAAGGGCATCAAGCCGGTGATCGCCGAGATCCTGCTCGGCTATCCGCAGGACTGATTTTTCGCACGGACACCCCGACCCTCTCCCAGAGGGAGAGGGTCGACGCGCTGTTGCGCCTCGGGGTGAGGGGTTAGGGCGCCAGTTGGCTGGCCTCGGCATCCCCTCACCCGGTTCTCGCGCAGCCGCGCGAGAACCGACCTCTCCCCGCTGGGGAGAGGTGAAGGCAGGCGGCGCGGTCGGTGAAGCTGGGATCCTGCTGAGATGCGCCCCGCCGTCACGCCGGCTTCGGCACGGTCGGGGGCGACGCGGTCGGCTTGACGGCGGCCGCGGCCGCCGCCATCGCGGACGGCGCGGGAGCCGCCGTGCCGGGACTGGCGAACGGGCCGGAGCGGGCCGCCTGCAGGGCGGCGCGGGCGCGGGCGGCCGAATCACCGGATTTCGAAATCTCGGCATAGTCGCCGCGCAGCGCCTTGAGGGCGTTGCGCTCGACGTCGATCTCGCGGGCCGTACGGAAGCCCATGCGCCGCATCACCGGCAGGGGCGGGCACCAGCCCTGGGTCGCGTGCTGCAGCAGGAAGCCGCCGACCACGGCCGGCACGGCGAACCAGCCGCCGCCGCGGGTGAGCGCCAGGAGCGAGCCGGCGAGGCCGACCGCGGCGGCGTTCGCCTGCAGGGCGCGCTCGACATCCCACTCGGCGTCGAGGGCGCGCAGGCGCAGCGCGATCTCGTCCGGATGCTCGGCGTAGAACAGGACGTTGCGCTCGATCTGGCGATCGATGGCGGCGTTGATCTCGGCGTCTGTCATGCGGCGCACGCGCTGCGGCGTGCCGGGAAGCGTGGCGGTGTGGCGAATCGTCATCGGGGGTGTCCGCGTTTTCTGGTTCGGGAAGGTTTCTCGCTGCGGCTTCGACGAAGCGACGCGGCCGAGGCCGCGTCGCGGTCGCAGCCGGGCGTCAGCGGACGACGTCGGCCACCACGGTGCCGGTCGACGGGTCGATCAGCAGCACCCGGCCGTTGACGACGGCGTACTGGTAGCCGCGCGTCTGCGGGATCTGCGTCGCGATCCGGCGCGGCACCGGCGCGAGCGTCACGCTGTCCGGCACGACCGAGCCGACCGTGTACGTCACGGCGCGGGTGGTCGGCACCGCCGCGTAGCCGGCGTAGCCCGACTGCCAGCCGTAAGGCTGCGCGTAGGCCGGCTGACCCCAGGATTGGCCGTAGGGCTGCGCGTAGGTCGGCGTCACCCGCTCCAGCGTCGCCGGATCGTAGGAGGACTGCTGCCCCAGCGTCCGATAGATCACGGCCCGCTGGGTGGGGGCGAGGGCCATCGGCTCGGCCGTGACGCGCCGGACCGTGCGGGTGCGGCTGGTTCGGGTCGGCTCGGGCTCGACGGCGCGCGCCATGATCGGCGGGGTGCCACGCCGGACGGTGCGCACGGTCGGCGCCGGCACCGGATCGTCGACCGACTCCTCGATCACCACGGTGCGGGTCGGGTCGACCGGGACGGTCTCGACATAGGGGCCGCCATAGGGCCGCACCGACACGCCGCCACCGACCGGCGCGGGCGGGGCGACGGCGACCGCGGGCGGCGCCGTGTAGGCCGGGGCCCAGCCGGTCGGCGCCGGCGCCCAGCTCTGCAGATAGGCTTCGCCGGAGGGGCCGTAGGTCGGGAACACCGGCGTGGTCGAGACCACCGGAGCCGCCATGGTCTGCAGCGGCCGCCGCGTCACCGTGATGCCGGCCGGCCCACTGGTGATGACGGTCTCGACCGGCTCGTTCGACACCTCGCGGGAGATGACGGTCTGGGCGTTTGCGAGGGCGGTTCCGGACAGGAGCGCCGCGGCGACGGCGAGCATGCGGGGCGCGATGCTGCGAGGCACGAGCGGACGGGGGGCGAGCAGGCGGGATGCGGTCATGCGGCCTCTCCGGGGCTGGGGACGGTACACCCCAAACGCGGGCGCTCCGGTGCCGTTCCCGTCATACCGCCACACGGTCGCGTGAGCGCCGGCCGGATCCCACGATCGTGGCGATCTTTGGACGAGAGCGGGGCGGCAAAAGCCCAACTGCGGCCGTCACGACGTCAAATTCCCGCGAGTTAATCGAGGCATGGCGCGTCGCCTTGGGGCGTCGCTCGAAGGGGACCACCGCAGGGTGGGTCGGGCCCGGCCGGATGCGCCCAGGGGACCAGAGTTTCAAACCAGGAGTACGGGGAGAATGACCATCACGACCCAGGCGCCGCTGCAGCCGGCCGACGATGTCGAGGCCGCCGCCACCTCGTTCGAGGGCGAGATCCGCGAGTTCGTCCGGCGCGACTTCACGCCGGTGCGGCGCGGCACCGACACCGGCTCGGGCGAGTTCGCGGCCAGCAACATCTCGACCCTAGTGCAGCGGGTCGCCGGCACGTCGCTCGCCGAGATCGAGAACCTGATCGGCGAGCTGCAGACGCTGCGCGACTACATCGCCAGCGAGGGCGAGCGCGTGCAGCGCGAGCTCGCCGGCTACGCCCAGCTCAACCAGGCCGCCATGGCCTCGACCCGCATCATCGCGGACAGCATGTCGAAGTGGAAGACGCACGCCGGCGTCGAGGAGACGAAGACGGCGTGAGGAGGCGACGCGCGTCTCCGATCTGATCAGATCGCTGCAGATCGGGAATTGCGACGCGTCGCGGAAGGCACCGGACCCTCTCCCTCAGGGAGAGGGTCGGACGCGAGCGCAGCTCGCGACCGGCGTGAGGGCTTCCGACGTCTGTTGGATGGCTCGGCACCCCCTCACCCGGATCTCGCGCGGTTGCGCGAGATCCGACCTCTCCCCGCCGGGGAGAGGTGAAGTGCGAGCGGCGCCCTCTACTTGTTCAATGACAATCGCTGTTTCAGCGCGTCGATGCGGCGCGACGCCTCGGCCTTGGTGAGGTCGGGCGCGAAGGCGTCGGGATCGTGCGCCTGCTCGGACAGGGTCTTCAGATACGACGCCTGCGCGCCGGTCATCGGCTCGCCGCCCGACACCCAGTCGTCCGGATCCTTCTCGGTGTTGCCGGGCGGCGCCGGATCGCGCTTCGGATCGGGCGCGGACGACTCCTGTCCGGTGCGATCCCGAGTCTCGTCCGTCTCGACATGTGTGCGGGTGGGGCTCTTCGCCATCTGCTCCTCGTGATCGTTCCGGCCGCGAACGGCGTCACTCCTCCGACGTGATCACGAGCGCGACGCGCCGCGACTCCGGCTCGACCAGCACGACCTGCCTCTCGATCATCGCCACCGAGAACGGCTTCGCCTCCGGCATCAGCGTCACCAGCGTGTCCGGCATCGGCGCGAGATCGACGCCCGCCGGCAGCGTGGCGCCGACGGAGACGCGGAAGCCGGTCGGAGCGGCGTGGTTCTTCTGGGTGCGGCTGACGCTCTGATAGATCGTGTGGCGCTGCGCGTCGGTGAAGCGCACGCGCGGCGCCGCGCCCGGATCCTGGGTGTCCTGCGGCGTCGTCTGGGCCGTCACGATGGTCGGCGTCGCGAGCGCCAGCCCGGCCGCGAGCATCAGGATCGGCGGCGAACGGCGCATGCGAGACCTCCATCGCGGTGTGATCGTCTCGTCAACGCCCGCCTCGCGGACGCGGTTCCTGGATGCGGTCGCCGCCGTCCCGCTGCCACGCGATCGCCGCACAGCTTGACGCGGCATTAACCGTGTTTCGATTATGCTTCGGGGTGATCCTGCGACTCGGGCATGGCGCGCGGCTTGCTTGCCTCACGCCGCGGACGCGCCGCAGAGGCGAGCGGAACGGGGGGATGTCATGATCATGGCACCGCTTTATGCGGCGGCGCTGGCGACCGCGCTGACGACGGCGGTCGCGACCGGGCCGATCGACCCGGGCGCTGCGATCGGCCGGGCCGGCCTGCAGAGCCGC
This sequence comes from Rhodoplanes sp. SY1, assembly GCF_046000175.1. Classification (NCBI taxonomy): domain Bacteria; kingdom Pseudomonadati; phylum Pseudomonadota; class Alphaproteobacteria; order Hyphomicrobiales; family Nitrobacteraceae; genus Rhodoplanes; species Rhodoplanes sp. SY1. The sequence goes on along the minus strand of NZ_JBEOMB010000008.1, from coordinate 32,495 downwards.
GTCACGGCGACGACCGACTGCATCGTGCGCGCCGTCGCGGCCGATCCGCGATATCGCCGGGCGAGCGCCGACGCCACCGCTGTCGAGGCGACCGCGCCCGCGGCGACGCTCGGCGATTTGATCGTCGATTCGATGACGGCCTGCGCGAGCACGGTGCGCGAGATGATCGACGCCTGGGACGCGACCTATGGCGAGGGCAGCGGCGAGGCCTTCTTCATGGGCCCGTTCCTCGACGTGCTGCCGACCGCGGCGAGCCGACTGCTCGAACGCGCCAAGCCGAAGTGAAGGCGAGGTGTTTGCGCGGTGACGCGCAACGCGCCGCTATTTCGCCAGCACCTCGACGACCCGCATCGTGGTCGGATCGACCAGCACGACGCGCTCCTCCACCACGGTGTAGCGGTAGGGCTTCGCCTCCGGGATGTCGGCCAGCGCCCGGTCGGGCAGCATGTGCAGCTCCATCGCGGGCGGCAGCTCGGCGCCGACCTGCGGCGAAACGCCGGGCGGCACCTTCACGTCGCGGCGGTTCTCCCGCACCGCCTGGGCGATCGCCCCCTTCTGCTCCTCGGTGAGCGGCACCGGCTGAGCCGACACCGGACCGACCCCGCCGGTCGACGGCATCGCCGGCAGCGGCGTCTGGGCCGATGCGGAAAACGTGGGGACGAGCAGCGCCGGAGCGGCGATCACGGCCGCCGCCAGGGCGGCACGAAGCGCACGGGACCGGCGGACGGGCGATAGTCGGACAGGCGATCGTCGGAACGGCATGGCATCCTCGCGAAACGATGGGGTTCGAGAGGGAATGCCGCGGCGCGGAAGTCGTTCCGGAATTTCCGGGCATCGAGCCGGCTCGTGCTCGGACATCCCCGCGCTCCGCTCGTTCCCGCGCAAGCGGGAAACCAGAGCCCCCGCGTCGTGCGGCCCCTGGGTCCCCGCCTTCGCGGGGACGAGCGAAGGAACACCGCTTCCCGGCGAACTACCCGCTGATGCGCTCGATCTCGGCGCCGCAGGCCGAGAGCTTGTCTTCCAGCCGCTCGAAGCCGCGGTCGAGGTGGTAGACGCGGTTGACCAGCGTCTCGCCCTCGGCGACCAGCGCCGCGATGACCAGCGACACCGAGGCGCGCAGGTCGGTCGCCATCACGGGCGCGCCCTTGAGGCGCGGCACCCCGGCGATGGTGGCGGTCTCGCCGTCGAGCCGGATGTCGGCGCCGAAGCGGGCGAGCTCCTGCACGTGCATGAAGCGGTTCTCGAAGATCGTCTCGGTGATGCGCGACGTGCCCTTCGCCCGCGTCATCAGCGCCATCAGCTGCGCCTGCAGGTCGGTCGGGAAGCCCGGGAACGGCGCGGTCGTCACCGTCACGGGCGCGATGCCGGCGCCGTTGCGCTGGACCCGGAGCCCCTCGTTGGTCGCGGCGATCTCGACGCCGGCCTCGACCAGCACGTCGAGCGCGGCCTGCAGAAGCTCCGGGCGGGCGCCGTCGAGCATCACGTCGCCGCCCGTCATCGCCACCGCCATCGCATAGGTGCCGGTCTCGATGCGGTCGGCGAGGACGCGGTGACGGGTGCCGTCGAGCCGCGCCACGCCCTCGATCTCGATGCGCGGCGTGCCGGCGCCCTTGATGCGGGCGCCCATCTTGACGAGGCAGTCGGCGACGTCGGCGATCTCGGGCTCGCAGGCGGCGTTCTCGATCACGGTCGCGCCCTTCGCCAGCACGGCGCCCATCAGGGCCGTGTGGGTGCCGCTCACCGTCACCTTGGGGAAGACGATCTCGCCGCCGCGCAGGCCGTGCGGCGCCCGGGCCAGCACGTAGCCGCCGTCGATCTCGATCTCGGCGCCGAGATTCCGCAGCGCCATCAGGAGCAGGTCCACGGGCCGCGTGCCGATGGCACAGCCGCCCGGCAGCGACACCTTGGCCTCGCCCATGCGGGCGACCAGCGGCGCGATGACCCAAAAACTCGCCCGCATGCGCGAGACGAGATCATAGGGCGCCGTGGTGTCGACGATGCGCTTGGCCGAGATGTGCAGGGTCTGGCCGTCGTACTCGCCGTCGCCCGGCCGCTTGCCGCCGACCATGACGTCGACGCCGTGATTGCCCAGGATGCGTTGGAGCAGGGCGACGTCGGCGAGGCGCGGCACGTTCTCCAGCACCAGCGGCTCGTCGGTGAGCAGGCTCGCGATCATCAGGGGCAGGGTGGCGTTCTTGGCGCCCGAGATCGGGATGCGCCCCTTCAGGGGCTGCCCGCCCACGATGCGAATCCTGTCCATCTCGCCCCCTCTGCCCGCGCCGGGCAAGCCCGCGGCGTCCTGCCGCCGGCGCGTCTATCCATCGATGCCGGATTGCTTTTCTGTGACGATTCCGGCGGAATCGTGGGACTCGTCCGCCGCTCCGGTGCGGTCTCGCCGGCCCGGATCGGCCGCGTCCGGCGGCTCCCCGCCGACGCGCGCCCGCGACTGCGCCTTGCGGCGCTTGAGGTTCTCGCGCAACGCCGCCGAGAGCCGCTGCTCCCGTGCCGCGCGTTCCCGATCCTTCCCGGCCGCCGTCATGGCGGCCTTAGAGCATGGCGGGAAAGGGGGCGCAACACGGCGACGCGGCCCGCCCGCGGGGGGACGGGGCGAGGCGGGTCGCCGGCCCCGGCCCGGTCCGGCCGGTCACGGCGCCGTCAAGCCGTGCCACAACGCGTCCGCCGCCGCGTTGCGGCAATCCGGGGACCGGACCAGCCGGATCTCGATCGCGATGTCGAGCGCGTCCGATCCGGCGCGCACGAGTCGGCCCTGGTCGAGGTCGTCCTGCGCCAGCGTCCGCGGCAGCCAGGCGACCCCGTGGCCTTCGCGCGCCATCGTCATCAGCGTGGCGGCGAGATGCGACGTGAAGCCGATCTCCATGGGCGCGGTGGCCTCGCGGGTGATCGGATGCCCCGACACGATGCGGCCGAGGCCGGACGCCCGGCTGTAGGCGAGCAGCCGGCTCGGCCGCGCGGCGGCCGCGGGCAGGGGCCAGGCCGGCCGGCCATCGGCCGCGGGCGCGCAGAGCGGCACCAGCACGTCGTCGCCGACCCGGACGCTCTCGAAGCGGTCCGGCGCGAAGCGGATCGGCGCGTCCGGGTGATGGTGACAGAGCAGAAAGTGCACGTCGCCGGCGAGCATCACCTGCTCGCACGCCTCCATGCTGTCCGACAGCAGGTTGAGGGTGCCCAGGGCCTCGAACCGCACGTGCCGCCGGATCCAGGACGGGAAGAACGTGAAGGAGAGCGCGTGCGTCGCGGCGATCGACAGCGTCGCCATGCCCTGCGCGCCGACGTCGCGCGTCTCGCGTCGCGCCTTCTCCAGATCGCGCAGCAACGTCTCGACCTGCGGCTTCAGGTGGCGCCCCGCGGGCGTGAGCGTCACGCCGCCGGCGCCGCGCGCGAACAGCGACGTGCCGGCCCACTCCTCGAGCGACCGGATGCGACGGCTGAAGGCGGGCTGCGAGACATGCCGGGCGTCGGCGGCGCGCGAGAAGTTCCGATGCTCGGCGAGCGCCAGGAAGTCTCTCAGCCAGTCGGAATCCATGATGCGACTCGCGCATGGGGCGATCCGATCTTGGCATTGGCCAGACGCGGCCCACAAGCCTATCGGGTCTGCCGACGCTCGGGGTCGTTCCGCCCGGCCCGTCCCGCATAATCCATCCAGCACCGAGGAGAACCGGCATGCGCATCGTCGACGTCCGCGAGGTCACCAAGCCGATCGCCTCGCCCATCCGCAACGCCTATATCGACTTCTCCAAGATGACCGCGAGCCTCGTCGCGGTGGTGACCGACGTCGTGCGCGACGGCCGCCGGGTGGTCGGTTACGGCTTCAACTCGAACGGCCGCTACGGCCAGGGCGGGCTGATCCGCGAACGGTTTCGCGATCGCCTGCTGGGCGCCGATCCCGAGAGCGTGCTCAACGAGGCCGGCGACAATCTCGACCCGCACAAGCTGTGGGCGGCGATGATGACCAACGAGAAGCCGGGCGGTCACGGCGAGCGCTCGGTCGCGGTCGGCACCCTCGACATGGCGATCTGGGACGCGACCGCGAAGATCGCCGGAATGCCGCTGTTCCGGATGCTTGCCGCGCAGAAGGGCCGCGTCGCCGATCCGCGTGTCTTCGTTTACGCGGCCGGCGGCTACTACTATCCGGGCAAGGACCACACGGCCCTGCGGGCCGAGATGCGCGGCTATCTCGATCGCGGCTACACGGTCGTGAAGATGAAGATCGGCGGCGCGCCGATCGGCGAGGACCAGGCCCGCATCGAGGCGGTGCTGGCCGAGATCGGGAGCGAGGCGCAGCTCGCCGTCGACGCCAACGGCCGCTTCGATCTGGAGACCGGCATCGCCTACGCCAAGATGCTGCGGCAATATCCGCTGTTCTGGTACGAGGAGGTCGGCGACCCGCTCGACTACGCCCTGCAGGCGGCGCTCACGGAGTTCTATCCCGGCCCGATGGCGACCGGCGAGAACCTGTTCTCGCACCAGGACGCCCGCAACCTCTTGCGCTACGGCGGCATGCGGCCGGATCGCGACTGGCTGCAGTTCGACTGCGCGCTCTCCTACGGCCTCGTCGAGTATCTGCGCACGCTCGACGTGCTGCACCAGCTCGGCTGGTCGCCGTCGCGCTGCATCCCTCACGGCGGCCATCAGATGTCGCTCAACATCGCGGCCGGCCTCGGGCTCGGCGGCAACGAGAGCTATCCGGACCTGTTCCAGCCCTATGGCGGCTTCCCGGACAGCGTGAAGGTCGAGAACGGCCACATCGTCATGCCGGAGCTCCCCGGCATCGGCTTCGAGGGCAAGTCGGACCTGATCGCGGTGATGCGCGAGTTGGCCGAGTAGGGGGGCGGGGGGGCGAGGTTCGCCGGTGCCGGGCTCGGGGGCGTCGTCAGCTCCGGCGTAGCTCCGCGGCCGTCGTGCCGTGCAGGTCGAGCCAGCTCCGGCCGATCAGCCATCCCGGGTTGGTCAACTTGCCCCAGCGACGCAGCAGCTTGCGCTGCAGCCGGCCGAGCGCGGGCAGCGACTGATAACGGCGGAACTGCCTGACCAGCGTGTCGAACCCGACCCACCGGTTCGGCGGCAACTCGCGCCTGAACGGGCCACTCATCTTGCCGGGAAACGCGACGGGACGTAGCGTCCTTCGCGCGCCGGGTGGGGTGGGCGATAGAGCCGAAGGCGGGCCTGGTCGATGATCTGAAAGCGATCGTATCCCAGCCGTGCCACGATCGGCCGGCCGGCCCGCGGATTGTCATCCCCGACCACGACGTTGCAGAGCTGGACGCCCCACAGCCGGAAGCCCGTGGTGGCGGTGACGCGGTCGAAGTCGTCTGGGGCGATCAACACGGGCCAGCCCTCCGGGCCGACCGACAGCAGGAGCGCGGGGCCTCCGTCCAGCGTCTCGACGGCCTGAGCGGTGGGCGCCGACACGATGCGGCTGGACATGGGTGGGTGCTCCTCGGGTTCGGTCAGGGACGGTGGGGTCGGGACGGTGCCGGCTCGGCGGCGGCGGCGCCGCTGATCGGAGGCGGACGGCCCGGCGGTAGCTGCGCCGTGTGGCTCTCGGGACGACGGGCCGGGCGGCTGGGCAGGTCGGCGCCGAGGCCTGGCGCGGGGACTTTGCGCGGCGGCGCGAATCGAGGGGGCGGCTCGGATTTTCTGCCGAACATCCTGGGTGGTGGACCGTGCCGTGCTGCAGGCTCCCGAGCAGCACGCTGCTCATCCCGTCCGAGATGAACCACACCGGGCAGCTTCACCGCCGCGCGACGGACACCGCTTCATTCGGAGGTCGGCGAACTCGGCGCCGCTGTAGTCCGAAAGAAAACGCAAGCCGGCCGGAACGTCGCTTCATCAGCCAGGGTTGGACATACAGAGGTCCAAGATGCCGCGGTATTTTTTCGACTATGCCGACGACACGCGCGTCCTGGACCGTTCCGGCACGGAGTTTCCCCGACTAGCTGATGCCGAGCACCACGCCCGCATCATCGCTGCTGAGCTGGCCCGGGATGTGCCGGACCACGAACTCCACGAAGCCTTCATCGTGGTAGTCGACTCGGATGCCAAGGAGGTGTTCAGGGTCGCTCTGGCCCACCTCCAGTAAATGTCAGCGTTCGGTCGATTCCGCCGGGGGCGACCACACGTCTCCGATAGCATTCATGCTTTGGAGCATTGCGGCAGCTCTCGCCTGAATTGCGTCGGTCGAGTACCCAGACGAGATCAATCGTCCGTCCGGGGCTCTCAGCTCCCAGTGCCAGCCGTTGTCGGTTTCGCGCAATACGTATCGGAGATCGTCAGCCATGACATGACTCCCACGTTTGCTGGCGGGAGCACAAGTGTCTCTCAGGCGACAGCGCCAGTTGGCCGCGGCTGTCGATTTTCGTCAACTCGCAAGGGGTCGAGTTGGTTCCGCCACCTTCCAGTTTAATCCAGGAGTTGAGGCGCGGCACGGTTGTAGCGGCCGGCCGACCACCAGGGCGCCTACACCCAAGTCAGGGCCGACCATGACGGAACCTGCTCGGCACCGACCGGAGAGGCTGGCGGTGGTGACGACGATCGACGATGCCACGAGCCGGACCTCCTCGTCGTGTTCGGAGCGCAACACCGGCCCGTGGAGTTGCTTTCGTCCGATGACCGCGGCGTCTCCGTGAAGGTCGCCTGGAGCGGCATCATCTCGGTCGCGCCCACCTCCACGGTCGCCGGGTCGGCGCCGGCCAGGACGTAGCCGCCGTCTTGCGGATCGCCGGCAGCACCTCGCGGGTCACCCAGGCCGTGTTGCCCGAGCCGCGCGTCGCGGTTCGCCTCGGCGATCGCCCGCCACTGCTCCGCCGCGAGCACCGGGTCCTCTTCCAGGCCTTCGGTGAAGCTCGGTAGACCAGCCCGGAGAGCCCGGCGATCTGCTTCGGCGTGAGCGGCGCCGGCCCCTTCCGCAGCGCCTGCATCTGGCGCACGACGGCGGCGGCGATCTCCGGGCACTTCGCCTTCGCGGTGCCCCGGTCGGCGGTGCCGATCGAGATGACGATGTGCTGCTTGTGCCAGCCGGGCGGACGGCGGGACTTCGGAAGGGACGCGAGGATACGTTGCAGATCGGCGGGGAGCTTGCGGCGGAAGTACCAGTTGTCGGACCCCTTCCGCTTCGTGGGGCAGGCCATTCTCAGCACCATGGTGGTGTATCAGTCCCGTGTATCAGGGACGGTGCGAAAATGCCAACAGACTCAGTAAGGTGTTGGAGTATCAGCGGTTCTGCTGGTGCTGCCGGACAGGATTGAACTGTCGACCTCTCCCTTACCAAGGGAGTGCTCTACCACTGAGCTACGGCAGCATCAGGCTCGCGCGGGCGGTGCGACACGGTGCGACGCAGTCGCCGGCGACGCGGTTCCATGCCACAAGCCCCGGGGCGGCGCAAGCGCCGCGGAGGGGCTTCTCCCCCGCGTCCGGCCGCCACGTCGGAACCGGCCGGTGGAGCGGCCGGTGCGGAGCCGGACGGCACCGCACCGGCTTCGACAATTGCCCCCCCGGCGACGACAGGCCACCGCCCGCCGCCGGCGAGGCGTCCCCGCCGACGAGGCGCCACCGCCCCGGCGGGCGGGTGCCCGGCCGGGGCGGACCTCCCGCCCGGCCGGCGGGGTGGCCGGGCCGGAGGTCGGGCCCCGGCGCAGCGGCGTCACGTGGGCAGGCTCACTTGGGCAGCCTCACTCGGGCAGCCTCACATGGGCGGCCTCACATGGGCGGCTTCGCCGTCACTTGGGCAGCGAATCGGCGAGCTTGCGCAGCGCGTCCATGCTCTTGGCCAGCGACGCCTGCCATTGCGCGCCCGGCAGGTAGGCGAGGACCGGGGCGTCGCCCGGCGAGGCGGCGATGAACTCCGGGTCGCGCACGCTCTCGGCGATCGCCGCCTCGAGTTTTTGGACGATCGCCTCGGGCACGCCCTTGGGCACCGCGACGCCGCGCTCCGACGACATCACCACGGCGACGCCGGCCTCGCGCGCCGTCGGCACGCCGGGCAGGGCCGGGGAGCGCGCGTCGGAGAGCTGCGCCAGCACCCGCATGTCGCCGGTCGCCCCGCCGTGCAGCTCGGGCACCTCGCCGACGCTGATCAGGCCGACGTCGAGATGGCCGCCGAGGACGTCGGTCTTCTGCGCCGCCGTGCCCTTGTAAGGCACCTCGTTGGGCGCGACCTTGGTGGCCTCGGCGAGCAGCCGGATCGCCAGATGGCTGTTGGTGCCGGTGCCGTTGTGGCCGAGCGCGATCGTGCCGGGCTTCTCGCGCAACGCGGCGAGCAGGTCGCCGAGGCTCTTGAAGCGGCTGTCAGCGCGCACCACCAGCACGGTCGGGTCGTCGACCACCCGGGCGACGAAGCGCACGTCGTCGACGCTGTACTGCGCCTTCTTGATCATCGGGACCACCACGAAGGGCGGCAGGTTGACGACGCCGATCGTGTAGCCGTCCGGGGCCGAGCGGGTGAGATAGGCGCTGGCGATCTCGCCGGCCGCGCCGGGCTTGTTGATCACCACGATCTTGGCCTTGTCGCCGAGCCGCTTCTGCACCGACTGGAACAGCTTGCGGGCCATCACGTCGGTGCCGCCGCCGGCCGCGTAGCCGACCACGACCTCGATCGGCTTGTCGTCCGGCCACGCCGCGGCCGCGGGCTGCGCGACCGCGAGGGCGAGCGCCGCGCCCACGAGGACCTGGATCGCTCGCCTGCGAGACTTGGTTTTCATTCTTCGCCTCCCCTTGTGATCTTGCCGTCTCTCACACTGTCCGTCTCTCGCGCGCGCCGTCTCTCCCGTCGTCGCCGCCATGCCGGCGCGCCCGGCGTGGCGGCGGGCCGGCGCGGTCAGAACCGATAGACGTCGTCGATGATCTCGGTGCCGCTCTGGCGCAGCTTGGCGTCGACCCAGCTGCGGTCGTAGCGGCCGGCCGCGATGTCGGCGAAAATCTTCTTCTCGTTGGCCGACATCGCCTGCGCGGCGGCCAGCACGGTGCGGGCGTCGCGGGCCTGAACGAAGACGACGCCGTCGGCGTCGCCGACCACGATGTCGCCCGGCCGCACCACGGCGCCGCCGCAGGCGATCACCGTGTTGATCTCGCCGCAGCCGTTCTTGTACGGCCCCATCGGCGTGTAGCCGCGCGAGAACACCGGCAGCACCCCGAGCGCCGCGATGCCGGCGCGGTCCCGCATGGTGCCGTCGAGCACCAGGCCGCCGATGCGGCGCTGGGCGGCGTAGCGCACCATGATCTCGCCGATCAGCGCGTTGGTGGTGTCGCCCTGGCCGTCGACCACCACGATGTCGCCCGGCTGGGCGAGGTCGAGCGCCTTGTGGATGAAGAGATTGTCGCCGGGATTGACCTTCACGGTGAAGGCCGGGCCGCACAGCGTCATCTCCGGGAGAACCGGCGCGATGGCGCTGCAGGCGCAGAACATGCGCGACATGTTGTCGGCGATGTTCGGGGTCGGCAGGCCACGGAAGGCCTCGACGAGATCGGGCGCCGGGCGCTCGATGCGGGTGTAGATGCGGTTTCCGGGAAGGGACATGTCGGGCTCCGATTCTCGTGGGACGTGACCGCCTCGGCCGAGGACGAGGCGGTCGTCTCAGGCGTAGGCGAATTGCGGGGCCGCGCCGCGCAGCACCGCGAGCACGTCGTCGACCACGATGGTGCCGACGCGCAGCAGCGCCTCCTCGGTCGCGGCGCCGACATGCAGCGTGCCGATGAAGTTTTTCTGCGCGAGCAGCGGATGGTCGGGCTTCGGCGGCTCCTCTTCGAACACGTCGCAGGCCGCGCCTGCGAGCCGGCCGGCGGCGAGCGCCGCCGCGAGAGCGCGCTCGTCGACCACGCCGCCGCGCGCCGTGTTGATCAGCAGAGTGCCGGGCCGGCAGGCGGCGAGCGCGGCGGCGTCGATCAGATGATGGGTCTGCGGCCCGTAGGGCACGCTGATGCTGATCACGTCGGCTTCGGCGAGCAGCGTCTCCAGGGCCGCGTGGTGCGTGATGCCGAGCGCCGCGGCGCTCTCGGCGGAGACGTAAGGGTCGTAACCGGCGATCCGCATGCCGAAGCCGGCGCGGCCGATCGCGGCGATGCGGCGCGAGATGCGGCCGAGCCCGACGAGGCCGAGCGTCTTGCCGCCGAGCTCGGTGCCGGTCAGCTCCGGCGGCGCGAGGCGGGTGGCGCCGGCGCGCAGCAGCCGGTCGTTCCCCGGCAGCCTGCGGGCGAGTGCCAGCATCAGCCCGACGGCCAGCTCGGCGACCGAATCGACATTTGCGGTCGGCGTGTAGACGACCGTGACGCCGCGCTCACGGGCGGCGCCGACGTCGATGGCGTCGACCCCGATGCCGTGCTTGCCGATCACCTTGAGCTTCGGCGCGGCGGCGATACGGGCGCGCGGCACCGCGGCGGCCCGCACGATCACGGCGTCGGCCTGCGACCAGTCGCCGGCGCGCGGGTCGTCCCAGGTCACCACCTCGACCTCGTGACGCAAGCGGGCCAGCGGCGTCGCGTGGATCGGCTCCGTCACGATGACCTGCATGGGGCGCTCCGAGGGATGCGGCGGACCTTCTGTCGGGTCCCGCCTTCTCGGTGCCACGAGACGGAATATCGGAAAAGCGATCTATCGGAATGAATAATATCGGCTATAAGAATATTGGTTGCGGCGTGGAGAATGCATGGATTCCCAGGATCTCGATCTCTTCCTCCAGGTGGCGCGACACCGGACCCTGTCCCGTGCCGCCGAGGCGGTGCATCTGGCGCAATCGACCGTCAGCAAGCGGATCCAGATGCTGGAGGAGCGGCTCGGCTATCCGCTGCTGGAGCGCGGCAAGGGTTTGAAGCGGGTCGCGCTGACGCCGCAGGGCGAGGCCTTCCTGCCGATCGCCGAGCGCTGGCAGGAGCTGGCCCGCGAGGCCTTCGAGGTCAACCGCTCGAAGCCGCGCCAACACCTCGTCATCGGCACCGTGTCGAGCGCCAACATGACGTTCATCCCGGAGCTGTGCCGCCGGCTGTGGAACCGCTCGCCGCGCGTCTCCTACCGGGTGATCTCGCTCCACTCGGTCGAGATGTACGACGAGATCGAGAAGCGCACGATCGACGTCGGCTTTCCGCTCGTCGAGCAGACCGCGCAAAACGTCGCCGTGACGCCGTGCTTCTCGGTCCCGCTGGTCGGCGTCCGGCTCAAGCAGGGCGGTCCGCGAAGGGTCGACGTGCGTACGCTGCCGGCGGAGACCTGCGTGTTCGTCCCTTGGGGAACGAGCTATCTCACGTGGCACGACTACTGGTTCCACGCCGGCCAGAAGCCGTGGGCCGCTGTCGACAACCCGCTCCTGCTGTTCACCGTGATCGAGCATTCCGAGCAATGGGCGATCGTGCCGCGCGGCATCGGCCATTCGATGCTGGCGACCGGTCGCTTCGAGACGTTCCAGATCGATCCGGCGCCGCCGCAGCGCACCTTCTACAAGATTACGCACAAAGCGCCGCGGAGCGGCGTCGCCGCCGCGCTGCGGTTGTTCGACGAGGAGCTGGCCGGCACCATCCGGGACGGATTTCCGGACATCTACACGGACATCCGAACGGGGCGGGCGGAGCGCAGCTCTAAGCGCAAGTTGGGTCGCACGCGGCCCTGAATCACATCGCCACCTTGCGGTTCTCGCCGAGCGCCGGGCGCGTGTTGGTCACGGCGGCCGCCGCCATCTTTACGTAGCTCACCACGGTGCCGGGCGAGTCCCAGTACTCGGCGTCGTGCGGCGTCACCTTCAGGAGGCGGATGTTCGGATCCTCGGCGCTGTCCCACCACGCTTTCGCCGGCGTCGACCACAGCTCCTTGATCTTGGCGAGATCATAAGTGACCTCGGCACGGCCGGTGAGCGAAACGTAGGTCTGGCCGCGCGAATCCGCGAAAGCGAGACAGACATGCGGGTCGCGGGCGATCTCGTCGTCCTTGTGCCGGCGGATGTCGGTGAAGAAATAGACGGCGTTCTCCTCGGGCCGGACATAGGCGCCCATCGGGCGCGCCCGGATCTCCTCGCCGTCGCGGGTCGCCAGCATGCAGATGCCGACGTCCTTCATCAGCGCCCACACCTTGTCGCTGTTGTCGGCGTCGCTCCTGCCGGCCTCGTGGGTCGTGCTGCTCATGGGATTCTCCAGGCGGTATCGTTTGGCCGGACACGGCGTCCGGCGCTCGATCAACCAACCGAGGCGATCCGACACGGTTCCTGGACGCACCGAATGGCGTGGTGCGGCGCCACGGTGCCGACGGTAACGGAACCTGCATGCCCGCGGGCAGTTGGCGGAGCAAATGGAGGTTTTCCCATGGTCACACGGCTGCTCATCGCTGCGCTCGTCTACATGATGGTGCAGGCGGTCCTGTTCGGGATCGGCACCATCCTGATCGTCTCGACGCCGCTCGCGGCCTACGCGAGCGAGCTGATGCCGTTGCACATCGTGCTCAGCTTCGTGGTGGCGGCTCCGATCGCGTGGGTTCTGGCGCCGCGGCTGCGCGCCCGCTGGTCGCGACGCCGCGAGGCCCGGATCGCGGCCGGCCTGGAGCCGGCGCCGGACGCGCCGCGGCCGCGGATCTGATCAGGGCCGTTCTGATCAGGCCGTGTGTGACTCACGTCCGGGTGACGGCGACCGGCCGGCCCCAGCCGGGCGTGCCGACCGGCCGGCCTTCGACCGCGACGGTGCGTCCCCGCACCAGCGTGCGCACCGGCAGGCCGTGCAGGGCAAATCCCTCGAACGGCGTCGCGTTGCCGATCGAGTGAAGGCCGTCGGCCGTGATGTGGCCGGTCCTGGTCATGTCGAGCAGCACGATGTCGGCATCGGCGCCGACCGCCAGAACGCCTTTGGTCGGGAACAGGCCGAAGGCCTTGGCGGGCGCCTCGCAGGCCATGCGCACATACTGCCCGAGCGTCAGCCGTCCGCGCGACACCTGCGCCAGCATCAGCACCATCGCGGTCTCGACGCCCGGAAAGCCCGGCGCACAGTCCCAGATCACGTCACGGGTCTTCTCGGACCTCAGGTGCGGCGCGTGGTCGGTGGACAGCATGTCGATGGTGCCGTCGAGCAGCGCGTCCCACAGCGGTCCGGCATGGCCGGGCTCGCGCACCGGCGGCTTCACCCGCATGAAGTTGTCGCCGAGCCGTGCGCCGTCGTCGGTCGTGAGGAAGAGGTAGTGCGGGCAGGTCTCGACCGTCAGGTCGACGCCGCGCGCTTTCGCGAAGCGGATGTGCGGCAGCGAATGGCGCGTGCTCTCGTGCGCGATATGCACCTTGGCGCCGGTCCACTCGGCGAAGATCGCGGTGCGGCTCACCGCCTCGACGGCCGCGAGGTCGATGTGCTGCTCGAGATGCGCGGCCGCCTCGGTGCGGCCGGCGGCGCGCAGCTTGTCACCGCGCCAGGCGAGCAGCGGCGTGTTCTCGGCATGCACGGTGCAGCGGAGACCGAGCCGCGCCAGGATCTCGAACGCCTCGACGATGGCGCCGTCGGGCGGGCAGGGCACCAGCGGGTTCTCGCTGCCCATGTAGAGCTTGAAGCTCGCCGCGCCGGCCTCTGCCATCGCTTCGAGCTGATCGAGATTGTGCTCGCCGATCAGGCCGTAGAGCCCGTAGTCGACGATCGCCTGGGTGCCGGCGAGGGCGTGCTTCTGTTCGAGCGCTGCGACGTTCGCGGTCGGCGGATTGGTGTTCGGCATGTCGAACACGGTGGTGACGCCGCCGACGGCCGCCGCCTGCGTGGCGCTGGTCCAGGTCTCCTTGTGCGAGAAACCGGGTTCGCGAAAGTGCACGTGCACGTCGATGGCGCCGGGGATCACGTGCAGCCCGGTCGCGTCGATGGTCTCCCGCGCCGGCGGCAGCGTGCCGGGCGCGCCGATGGCGACGATGCGGCCCTGATCGACCGCGATGTCGGCCGCGGTCGTCGTGTCGGGTGAGACGAGCAGGCCGTTCGTGATCACGAGATCGACGGAACGTTGCGCGAGGGTCGGCGTCTCGGCGGTCGTCACGGCACCACCCCCGCGATCTCGGTCGCGACCGCGAACAGGTCGGCGTTACGCCGTTTCAGAAATGCCGCCATGGCGCGCACCTCGCGTACCAGGGCGTCGGTGTCGAACGTGGTGACGCGGCCGCGGTCCAGCACGATGCGGCCGGCGATCATCACGGTGTCGACCGCGCCACCGGTCTCGGCGAAGACGAGCTGCGCCACCGGATCGTTGAGCGGCGTCCACCACGGCGTGTCGCGCCGGTAGAGCACCAGATCGGCCGGCGCGCCGGGGACGAGGGCGCCGAGGCCGGGGCAGCGCAGGGCCGCGGCGCCACCGCGCGTCGCCATGTGGAGCGCGTCCCGTGCGGAGATCCAGCGCGTGCGGTCCGGCTCGGCGGCGCGATGGCTGGTCGCGACGGCGCGCATCGCCTCGTGCAGGACCATGTTGTCGTTGGCGCTCGCCCCGTCGGTGCCGAGCGCCAGCGTCACGCCCCGCCGCAGCATCTCGGGGGCGCGGGCGAGGCCGGTGCCGAGCCGGGCGTTGCTCTCGGGATTGAGCACCGCGACGACGCCGCGCTCCGCCATCAGGTCGATGTCGGCGTCGTCGAGCCAGATCGAATGCGCGCAGGACCAGCGCGACGAGAGAACGCCGAGCGTCTCCAGGTGCCGCACGGCCGTCTCGCCGTATTGTTCCGCTGCGAGGCGGGCCTGCTTCCGCGTCTCCAGGAGATGCGTGTGGATGCCGGTATCGTGCTTTTCCGCCAGCTCGGCGCAGAGCCGCAGCGCCGCGTCGGTGCAGCGGTCGGGATTGGACGGTGCCGGAAACACGGAGAGCCGGCCGGCGCGGCCGTGCCACCGCGCGATCGTGTCGCCCATCAGGTCGCGCAGCTCGTCGACGCCCTGGGGCTTCAAGATCTCGACCGCGGCCATGCGGGCCTTCAGATCGTCCGGCAGCGGCGCATCGGGAAAGATGTCGGCGAAGGCGCCGTCGAAGAAGCGCATCGCGAGCGCGGCGCGCAGGCCCGTCTCCTCCCAGGCGGACAGCACCGCGTCGATGTCGGCTGCCGTGAAACGCTGGCCCGGGAAGTGATCGATCGCGGCCGTCGTGCCGCTGGTGATCATGCCCCAGGCGGCGAGCAGCACGGCGAGGCGGATCTCGTCTCGCGTGCGACGCGAGGTGTGCGCCTGCGTCAGCCACATGAAGGCGGGATGGCTCAGCCGGTCGCCGAAGCCCGCCATGGTGCTCGATTGCGAATGCATGTGGGCGTTGACGAGCCCTGACGCGACCATCCGGTCGGTGCCGTCGATGATCGTGTCGGGCGTCTCGGGTCCGACGTGGTCGCCCGCCGCGACCGCGGCCATCACCCCGTCGCGGATCAGCACATGGCCGCGCGGAATAAAGGTGTCGGCGACGTCGAGCGTCAGGATCGCGGCGTCGCGGATCAGCGTGATCATGACGCCGGCCCGGGGGTCGCCGGTGCTGTTGCGGCGACCGGAACGACGCTGCCGTCGCGCATGTCGAACTCGAGGCCGACGCCCTCGCGCACCGCACGGTCGTAGACCATGCCGGCCGTGATCACGTCCTGGGCCGCGATGCCGATCGACTTGAACACCGTGATGTCGAGGCCGGGCGGCATCGGCGGCACCTCGCCGGACGCCAGGACCGCGCCGATCTCGCCAAAAATCTGCTCGGGCCGCAGCACGCCGCTCGCCAGCGTCAGGGCGAGGTCGCCGGCTCGCGTGGTGGCGCCGTCGAAGTGATCGACGAAGACGCGGGCGCGACGCATGAAGCCGTCGTCGACCTCGCGGTGCGTCGGGCGGTTGCCGCCGCCGAGAATGACGACGGTGCCGGACCGCACCGCGTCACCGGGGAAGATGGGCGTCTCGGCCGTGGTTACGGTGGCGATCACGTCGGCCTCGGTGGCGGCCGTCGCGGCGTCGGTCTCGACCGTGATGTCGATACCGTCGAGCTCGGGCCTTGCTGCGAGCTGGGCCGCGAGGCCGCGCGCCCGCTCGACGTTGCGGCCGACCAGGACCACGCGGGCGAAGCGCCGCACGGTCGCGAGATACAGCACCGTGGCGGGTGCGATCTTGCCGGCCCCGAACACGGCGAGCGTATGCGGCGCGGGTGGTACGAGCATCTGTGCGGCGGCGGCGAATCCGGCCGCGGTGCGGTGATCGTTGAACGACGACGTCGCCATGTGGGCGAGCGGCACGCAGGCGACGCCATCCCACAGCACCAGCCCGCTCGACGCGGTGCGGGCTGGCTTCGCGGCGTCCGTCGCGGCGTCCGCATAGGCGTGGATGTTGGTCTTGACCACGAAGCGATGGTCGAAGGAGTGG
Organism: Rhodoplanes sp. SY1; assembly: GCF_046000175.1. Lineage (NCBI taxonomy): Bacteria > Pseudomonadati > Pseudomonadota > Alphaproteobacteria > Hyphomicrobiales > Nitrobacteraceae > Rhodoplanes > Rhodoplanes sp. SY1. Next base: position 16,187 of record NZ_JBEOMB010000008.1, on the reverse strand, counting down.
CCGGCCAGCACCAGGGCACCGCCTTTCGGGTCGGTGCGCAGCACGTCGAGGCGGCCCGGCGCCGGCATCTCGCCGGCCGCCTGGCGGCGATAGGCCTCGGCCGAGGCCGCGATGGCGGCAGCCGGATCGATCAGGCGCTCGATGTCCCGTTCGGACAGAAGCCTCATGAGCAGTCTCGATGCGCCGGGCGCGATGCCGGCGAAGGAAGGAAAGGGCGGGTTCAGGCCCGCCAATGGACGAATCGCTTCTCGCCGGCCGAGGTGAGCCAGAAGACCGACATGGCAATGGTAACCGAGGTCACGACCGCCGCCCAGAGGAGCTCGGTCTCGCGCATCTCGCCGGAATCGAGGATCAGGTTGCCGAGCCCCTTCGACCCGGTGATCCACTCCGACAGCATGGCCCCGAGGATCGCGCTCGACGCGGCGATGCGCATGCCGGTGAACAGGAAGGGCAGGGCGTAGGGAATGCGGACGTAACGGAGCTGCTGCCAGCGGCTGGCGCCGTAGACATGCATCAGCTCGGCGGCGTTGCGGTCGGCGCCGGCGAGGCCGCGCATCAGGTTCACCAGCAGCGGGAAGAACGACACGATCGTCACCACGGCCATGCTGGTCGCGATGCCGCGTCCGAGGAACAGCATGGCGAGCGGCGCGACGGCGGCGACCGGCGTCGAGCGGAACGCGATGACGACGGGCAGCGACGCCTGCGCGATGTTACGGCTCATCGAGAAGGCGAGCGCGATGCCGGTCGCGAGCAGCGTGCTGAGAGTCAGGCCGAGCGCGGCGGCGGTGAGCGTGAAGCCGGTCTGGGTCGCGATGACCTTGATGTTGACGACGAAGGCGTGCGCCACCGGTCCGGGCGGCGGGACCAGGTAGGGCGGAATCCTGAGCGCGACGACGATGAGCTGCCAGGCGAGCACCAGGATGCCGACGGTGAGCGCCACCAAAGCGAGGCTGCGCGCGACGCGCAGACCCGGCCGTGCCGTGTTGTCCGGGGAGGTCGTGGCGCTCATGGCTGGTCCGCCAGCTCGGTGGCCGGCTCCCAGAAGATCGCGACGCGCTCGATCGCGGCCCAGATCGCGTAGCCGCTCGCCGCGAGCAGGCAGGTGAGCACGACGGAGAGCCACACCTTCGGCGTGTCGTAGGCGAACAGCGCGTAGAGCATCATGGCGCCGACGCCACGGTCGGCCCCGGCCCACTCGGCCGTGATGGCGCCCAGCACGGCCGAGGGCGCCGCGATCTTGAGACCGGCGAACAGGTAGGGCAACGCGCTCGGGACGAGCAGATACCGCAGCATCTGCAGTCGCGTCGCGGAGAGCACGTGGAGCAGCTCGCGCTGGCGCGCATCCGCCGCGCGCAGCCCCTGGATGGTGCCGACCAGCATGGCGAACTGGCTGGTCAGCGCCGCGATGGCGATCTGCAGCTGCGAGCCGGTGCCGATCCAGGTGGCGAGCAGCGGCGCGAGGGCGATGATGGGAATCGAGTGCAACGTCACGCCGAGATTGTAGACGGGGCCGTAGAGCGGCCGCACCAGCACGGCGAGCGAGGCGGCCGTGATGGCGATCGTCGCCGAGATCGCGTAGCCGATGGCGGCGCGCAGCGCGGTCTGGCCGACGTTTTCGGTGACGAGGCGCGGATCCCGGATCGCCTCGGCGATCACCTGGGTCGGCGAGGGGATGAACACCGGCAGCAGTCCGGCGCGCTGCGCCGCCTCGGCGCCGCCGAGCAGCACCGCGACGGTGAGCAGCGGCCGCCACGACGCGGCCGCGGCCCGGCGCAGGCTCGTCGCCGCGCTCATCAATAGGCCTCGACCGGCTCGCCGGCGCGGGCCGGCTCGCTCTCGCGGCCGAACAGGCCGTCGCGCACCGCGTTGACGCAGTCGTAGAAGGCGGGCGTTCGCATCATGTCGAGGCTGCGCGGGCGCGGCAGCGGCACCTCGACCACGCCGGCGATGCGGCCCGGCCGTGCGCTCATCACGTGCACCTGGTCGGACATGAACACGGCCTCGGCGATCGAGTGGGTGACGAGCAGGGCCGTGGTGCCGGACTCGGCCCAGATGCGCAGGAGCTCGAGATTCATGCGCTGGCGGGTGATCTCGTCGAGCGCGCCGAACGGCTCGTCGAGCAGCAGGATGTCGGGCTCGAGCACCAGCGAGCGCGCGATGGCGACGCGCTGCTGCATGCCGCCCGAGAGTTCGTGCGGCAGCGCCCGCTCGAAGCCCTTCAGGCCGACCAGCTCGATCAGCTCGTCGGGCGTCTTCTGCGAGCGCCGCGTGCTCTTGCGGCCGACCACGTCGAGCGGTAGCTCGACGTTCTGCCGCACGGTGCGCCACGGCAGCAGCGTCGGGCTCTGGAACACGAAGCCGATCGCGTGCTCGTGGCGCGCCGTCCGGGGCGAGTCCCCGGACAGCGTGACGGTGCCGGCGAAGGGCTGCATCACGTCGGCGACGAGGCGCAGCAGCGTCGACTTCCCGCAGCCGCTCGGCCCGATGATCGAGCCGAAGCTGCCGGCCGGAACATGCAGGTCGACCTTGTCGAGCGCGACGACCGGCTGGCCGCGACCCTCGAACACCATCGTGACCTGATCGACCTTGATGTCCCGTGACACGGTGCGTCTCGTTCCTTCTCGTGATCTGCTCGCCTGAGGGTGCTGGCGTCAGGCGTCGACGTCAGGCCTTGGTCGCGGCCTCGGCGAAGCTCGGATCGCACAGATCGGTCGCCTTCATGTCGCCCTTCACCAGGCCGACGCTGCGATAAAGCGCGATGATCTTGCCGAACAGATCCATGTCGAGGGTGAGCAGCCCCTTGGTCGCCGCCGGGCCTGCCTCGATGAACGGCTTGCTCTCCTTGATCTCGGCGAGCTGCGCCTCGTAGACGAGCCCGGGATTGCCGTACTTCTCGACCATCAGCTTGGCGGTCGCCTCCGGATTGGCGAGTGCCCAGCGCCACGACTCGGCGGTGGCGCGCAGGAATTTCACGACGAGCTCGCGATTGTCCTTCAGGAAGTCCTCGCGGGCGTAGATGGTGCCCGTGGTCTCCGGCAGGCCGAGGTCGTGCGCGTTGAGGGTGACGATGTCGACGCCGCGCGTCTTCAGCATCACGCCCTGGTTGGTCGAGTAGCCGGCATAGCCGTCGATCTGGCCGGAGACGAGCGCCGACGGATCGGGCGCCGACGGCACCAGGTTGACCGACGCCGGATCGAGCCCCGCCTCCTTGATCAGATAGAGCATCATCGGCCGGCCGGAGGTCGCCGTCGCGATGGTCTTGCCGGCGAGCTGCTTGACGTCGGTGATCGGCGTCTTGGCGAGGCTGATGATGCTGTACGGGCTCTTCTGGAATACCGTGCCGATCACCTTGATCGGGATGCCTTTCTCGCGCGCTACGACGAGCGGGCCGATCGGCCGGTCGCCGATCTGCGAGCGGCCGCTCGCGACGTTGGCGACGGGATCAATGTTGGGGCCGCCCGACACGAAGGTCGGATCGATGCCCGCCTTCTTGTAGATGCCCTGGTCGATGCCGGCGAAGTAGCCGCCGTACTGGATGCTCTTGATCCACGAGAGCTGGAACGACAGCGGCGTCTCCGCGGCGAATGCACGTGAGACTCCGTCGAGACCGCCGACCGACAGCGCGGCGGCCGATGCCGCCGCGGCGCCGCCGATCTCGAGGAACCTGCGCCGGCTGAGCGAGCGATCGTCGCGTGAGGTCATCGCGGTCTTCCTTTCTGGCTGGATGGGCGCGGACGGGCGTCGCCGGAGGTCCGGCGACGGGAGGGGGAACGTGCCGCAGAACGTGCCGGCGTCTCAGCAAGCGACGTGCCACGCGCGCTGCGGCGCGGCGTCGTATCCGGAAAACGCGGGGCGACCATGCGGGCGATGTCGGCGGCGGCCTCGGCGATGTGGCGCTCGAGCAGCGTCGCAGCGCGTGCCGCGTCACGCGCCAAGGCGGCCTCGACGATGGCGCCGTGCAGGTTGGCGCCGACGCGCGGATGGCGGCCGGCCGCCTGCACGGCGATGCGGCGATAGCGGTCGAAGCGGTCGTGCAGGTCGTGACAGAAGCCGAGCAGCAGGGCCGAGCCGCAGGCGTCGATCAGGGCGAGATGGAAGGCGCGATGGCGGCGCTCCCAGTCCTCGTCGACCAGCAGCTCGGGCGTGCGCGGCCGCCGCACGAGACGATGATGGGTGGCGAGAATCTGCGCCTCCCAGGTGTCGTCGCCGTGCGCGATGGCGTCGCGCAACGCCATGGATTCGAGCCGGATGCGCGTCGCCGTGATGTCGTCGAGCTCGCGGCGCGAGATCGGTGCGACACGAAAGCCGCGCTGGCCGTCCTGAATCACGAGGCCGCGGCCGACGAGCTGCGCCAGCGCCTCGCGCATCGGGCTCATGCCGACGGCGTAGCTCTCGCACAGCGGCTCGAGCCGCAGCCGGTCGTCCGGCGCGAGCCGGCCGAACAGGATGTCGGCGGACAGGCGGCCCTGCACGGCTTGCGCGATGGTGCGCACGTCGGACACGCGCGGGTCGATCGGCCCGGCGTCGGACGCGCGGACGTCGGTTCGGTCCATGGCTCTCCTCCGGCGTCGTCTCAGCAAGGGCCGGGCCACGCCGGTTTGCATGCCAGGTATGGTGCGAGACGCCGGCGCTGCCGCGAAACTGGGCAGCCTCGTAGGCAAACTGCCGTTTCGTATGCAAACGGATGGAATTTCGAAATTCCAGCCGAAGGCACACCCGGGGCTGTTGCGGGATCACGAGCGACAACGATGCCGCGCCGAAGCCGCTCGTCCCCGCGAAGGCGGGGATCCAGGGGCGGCACGGCAGAGAAACACTGGATCCCCGCTCGCGCGGGGATGAGCGGAGGACAGGGCCGGACTCGCCGGTATTGCTCAGGGCAGCGCCGCGGCGATCTCGGCGGCGAGGCCGTGGAGGGCGACGTTGCGGGCGCGCAGATGCTTCACGAGGTCGCGCGCCTCGCGCAGCACCGGCTCCGGGTCGAAGGCGGTGATGCGTCCGGCCTCCATCAGCACCCGGCCGGCGACCACGACGGTATCGACCGTCGAGCCCGACCCGCCGAACACCAGTTGCACGAGCGGATCGTTCAGCGGCGTCCAGAACGGCGTTCTCAGATCGTGCAGCACGAAGTCGGCCGGCGCGCCCGGCGCGATGCGGCCGAGCCCCTCGACCCGCATCACCGCGGCGCCCGACAGCGTCGCCATCGCGAGCGCGTCGGCGGCGGTCGGCCAGCGGCGGCGATCGGGTTCGCCCGGCCGCTGCAGCATCACGGCGAGCCGCATCACCTCGTGCATGTCGAGATTGTCGTTGGTCGAGGCGCCGTCGGTGCCGAGCCCGACCCGCATGCCGGCGGTCAGCATGCGGGCGACCGGCGCGATGCCGGCGCCGAGCTTGAGATTGCTCTCGGGATTGTGGACCGCGATGGCGCCGCCCGCCGCCATGCGGGCGATGTCGTCGTCGCCGATCCAGATCGTGTGGGCGCAGGAGAGCCGGTCGGTCACGAGGCCGAGCCGTTCCAGATGCGCCACCATGGTGGTGCCGTAACGCTTTTCCGCGATTTCGGCCTGGATGCGCGTCTCCAGCAGATGCATGTGCAGGCTGGTGTCGTATTTGAGCGAGAGGTCGCGCACCGCCTGCAGGAGCGCGTCACTGCAGCGGCTCGGATTGGACGGTGCCGGGCAGAGGCGAATCCGCCCGTCGGCGGCGTGATCATGACGCGCGATCGCGTCGTCGATCAGGTCGAGCGATTCGCGCAATGGCGGTGGCGTCAGCGGGTTGCACGCCCCCACCGAGGCGGGCAGCCCACCGGGCGGATCGATGTCCGAATAGGGCTCGTCGAAGACGCGCAGCGCCACCAGGGCGCGCAAGCCGGCTACCTCGTAGGCCTTCACAACCGCATCGACGTCGGAGGAGACGAAGCCCTGCTCCGGGAAGTGATCGACCACGGCGGTGGTGCCGTTGCGCAGATGCTCGACGCAACCGAGCAGCGCGGAGAGCCGGATCTCGTCGGCCGTGCGGTGCGCCGTGTCGGCCTGGTTGAGCCACATGAAGGCCGGGTGGCTCAGCACGTCGCCGGTGCCCTTGAGCACGTTCAGCGGCGAATGCGTGTGGGCGTTGACGAGACCCGGGACCATGAGCTTGTCACGCCCGTCGATCACCTGTTGGTCGTTAACATGTGTGTCGGGCTCGATCGTCGCGGACGGCGCCCGCACCGCGACGACCCACGTTCCTTCGATCAGAACGTCGCGGCGCGCCGGCGCGATTTCGGCGTCGAGCACGAGCACGTCACGGACGAGAATGCGGTTTGTCATGAGCGGCCTGTGCGGTCGAGGGCGGGTGCACAGGCGTCAGCAAGGTGCGTGCCAGATGATTCGACCGGCGTGGGGCGGCGGCCGGATCACCCGCCGCGCGCGCCGGCGCTCGTGCCCGCGACCTTCCGAGGTACCCGCGGGGCCGCGGGCATCTCGGCCGCCTCGACCGGAGCCGCATGCGTTGCGCCGTCGTCCCGGGGCAGGGCCGACCGCGGCCGCGGGCCGCAGGGGATCTCCAACGTGCAGGCGAGGCCGCTCGGCCGCCAGTCGAGCGTCACGCGGCCGGCGATCTGCTGGTTGATGCTGGCCTCGAGAATCTTGGTGCCGAAGCCGCGCGACTGCGGCTTGCGGACCGGCGGGCCACCCGCCTCGCTCCAGCTCAGGATCACGCGCTCGCCGTCGAATCGCCAGGCGACGTCGAGCGAGCCGGTCTCGACCGAGAGCGCGCCGTACTTCACCGAGTTGGTGGCGAGCTCGTGCAGCGCCAGCGCCAGCACCTGGGCGCGGTCGGGCGGCAGCGAGACGGACGGGCCGTCGGTCGCGACCCGCGGGCCGTCGCGCCGATACGCCTCCAGCTCCTCGTCGACCAGACGCCGCACGTCGGCGCCTTCCCAGCGCGATTCCGAGAGCAGCGTGTGGGCCTGGGCCAGCGCCCGGATGCGGCCCTCGACGGCCGCCATGTAGGCCTGCGGGTCGCGCGCGCTCGTGAGTCGCACGATCGCCTGCACGATGGCGAGCGCGTTGCGGGCGCGGTGGTCGACCTCCCGGGCGAGCAGGAGCTGGCGCTCCTCGGCGAGCTTGCGGTCGGTGATGTCGATGGTCACGCCGCTGACCCGCGTGACGGCGCCGCGCGCGTCACGCGTCACCGCGGCAGCGCAGATGCACCAGCGCTGCGCGCCGTCCGGGCGCACGATGCGGGCCTCGACCTGGAAGGTCTGTCGCTCGGGCTCGGTGCGCAGCAGCGTACGGATACGCTCGATGTCCTCGCCGGCGATCAGCGGTCGCACCGTCGCGAGGCTCGGTCGGAAGCTCTCGGGATCGACGCCGAAGATGCGGAACTGGCCCGGATCCCACAGGCACTCGCCGGTCGTCACGTCGAGATCCCACGAGCCCATCTGGCCGGCGGCGAGCGCGACGCTGCGCCGCCGCTCGCTCTCGCGCAACTGCTCGGTCGACGCCTCGAGCGCGGCGGTCCGCTCGGTGACGCGGCGCTCCAGCTCGCGTGCGGCGGCCTCGAGCTGGCGCGTCTTGCGGAACAGGTCGACGAACACCCGCACCTTGGCGCGCAACACCTCGGGGATCACCGGCACCGGCACGTAGTCGACCGCGCCCATGGCGTAGCCGCGTACCCGGTCCTCGTCGGAGAGATGCACGGCCGAGATGAAGATGATCGCCGTCTGCTCGAAGCGCGGATGATCGCGGATCATGCGGGCGAGCTCGAAGCCGTCGAGCTCCGGCATGCAGACGTCGACCAGCACCACGGCGACGTCGGTGCGCAGCAGATGACGCAGCGCCTCGCGCGCCGAGGTCGCGGTGATCAGGCGCTCGCCGAGCTCGCGCAGGATAACCTCGTAGCTCATCAGCTTGGCCGGCTGGTCGTCGACCAGCAGGATGTCGACCGGATCGGGCCGGATCGCGTCGCGGCGCAGCGGATCATGCATGTCCATGGCCGACCTCAGCGATGCAGCCAGAGCCGCAGCGCCGAGAGGAGCTGCTCGGTGTTCACGGGCTTGGCGAGATAGTCGGAGGCGCCGGCCTCCAGGCAGCGCTCGCGGTCGCCCTTCATGGCCTTGGCGGTGAGCGCGATGATCGGCAGCCGCCCGAAGCGCGCGTCGCGCCGGATCGTCGCCATGGTCTCGTAGCCGTCCATCTCCGGCATCATGATGTCCATCAGCACGAGCGCGAGGTCTTCGGTCGCCTCGATCGTCTCGATCGCCTCGCGGCCCGTCGTGGCGGTGAGCACCCGCATGCCGCGCCGCTCCAGGACGCTCGACAGCGCGAAGATGTTGCGCGGATCGTCGTCGACGACCAGCACGGTGCGTCCGACCAGGCGATCGTCCGACTGGTGCAGCCGCTCCAGCATGCGCCGCCGCTCCGGCGTCAGGCGGGCGATCTCCCGATGCAGCACCAGCGCGGTCTCGTCGAGCAGACGCTCGGGCGATTCGACGCCCTTGACGACGATGCCGCGCGCCAGCGTGCGCAGCCGCGCATGCTCCTCGGCGTCGAGCGCCCGGCCCGTGTAGACGATCACGGGAACTCCGGCGAGCGACGGATCGGCGCTCATCGCCTCCAGCACGGCGAATCCCGTCATGTCCGGCAGGCGCAGATCGAGCACGACGCAATCGTGAGACGTGTGACGCAAAGCGGCGAGGGCTTCGTGTCCGGTCTCGGCGGCGGCGATCTCGATGTCGTCGTCGCCGAGAAGCGCGCCGACGGCGGCGCGGGTGGCGCGATCGTCGTCGACGATCAGGAGGCGCTTGCGCCGCGGCGCCGCGAAGGCGAGGAGACGGTCCAGCGCCGCCGCCAGGCCGTCGGCCGTGGCCGGCTTGCTCAAAGCGGCGAAGGCACCGCGCGCGAGCCCGTCCATGCGGTCCTCGTCGACGCTGACGATCTGCACGGGAACGTGGCGCGTCACCGGATCCTGCTTGAGACGGCCGAGGACGCTCCAGCCGAGCATGTCGGGCAGGTGGATGTCGAGCGATATCGCGGCCGGACGGTAGCGTCGCACGAGCTCCGGCACCTCGGCCCCGCGGGCGGCGATCACCACCTTGAGGCCGCGGCGGCGGGCGACATCGGCGAGGAGCCCGGCATAGTGAATGTCGTCCTCGACGATCATCAGGACGGCGTCGCCGTTCGTGATGTCATGGCGGTCGTCGCGCACCGGCAGCGGCGCCGGGACGCTCTCGGCGCGTGTGGCCTCGAACTCCTGCGTTTGCGTCTGCGACGACATCTGTGACGGCGCGGCGATCGCCGGCAGCGGGCGGCGGGGTGGCAGCGCCTCGGACGCCGGCCGCGGGACCGACGGGCCGGTGTAGCGCGCCGGCAGATAGAGCACGAAGGTGCTGCCGGCCCCCGGCGTCGATTGAAGCTGGATCTCGCCGCCGAGCAGCGCGGCGAGCTCGCGGCTGATCGCGAGACCGAGGCCGGTGCCGCCGAAACGGCGGCTGGTGGAGGCATCGGCCTGCTGGAACGCCTCGAAGACGATCTTCTGCTTGTCGGACGGGATGCCGATGCCGGTGTCGGCGACCTCGAAGGCGACGACGCTCGCGGCGCGGCCGAGCACCGGGTGAGTGGGTGTCCAGCCCGTCGTCGCCGGAGCGACGGTGAGCCGCACCGAGCCGCGCTCGGTGAACTTGAAGGCGTTCGAGAGCAGGTTCTTGAGCACCTGCTGGAGCCGCTTCGGATCGGTGACGATGCTGCGGCCGAGCAGCGCGTCGGCGTCGACCGAGAAGGCGAGCGCGCGCGTCTCCGCCTCGTGGCGGAACGGCCGCGCCACCGCCTCGACGAGATCGGAGAACAGAAGCTCCTCGGCCTCCACCGTGACGGTGCCGGACTCGATCTTGGAGAGATCCAGAATGTCGCTGATCAGGTTGAGCAGATCCGTCCCGGCACCGTGGATGGTGCGGGCGAACTCGACCTGTCGGGCCGAGAGGTTGCCGTCCGGATTGTCGGCGAGCTGCTGGCCGAGAATCAGGATCGAGTTGAGCGGCGTGCGCAGCTCGTGCGACATGTTGGCGAGGAACTCGGACTTGTATTTGGAGGTCAGCGCCAGCTCGGCCGCCTGCTCCTCGAGGGCGCGGCGGGCCTGCTCGATCTCCTGGTTCTTGCGCTCGACCTCGACGTTGCGCTCGGCGAGCTGCGCCGCCTTCTGCTCGAGCTGCTCGTTGGTCTGCTGCAACTCGCGTTGCTGGGCCTGCAGCTCGGCGGCGAGCTGCTGCGACTGCTGCAGCAGCCCTTCGGTCTGCATCGTCGCCTCGATCGAGTTCAGCACGATGCCGATCGAGTCGGTGAGTTGTTCGAGGAACGTGATCTGCAACGGCTTGAAGCTGCCGATCGAGGCGAGCTCGATCACGGCCTTCACCTGGTTCTCGAACAGCACCGGGAGCACCACGATGTTGCGCGGCGTGGCCTTGAACAGCGACGAGACGATGGGCGGCGCATCGGCCGGAATGTCGGCGACGAGCTGACGGCGCTTGTCGAGAGCGCATTGGCCGGCCAGTCCCTCGCCCGGGACGAGAATTGGCTTGTGTCCGTCGTCCAGGCTGTCCGCATAGGCGGACAGGAGGCGCAGGCGCGGCGCCGCGTCCATCTCCATCTGATAGATGACGCCCTGCTGGGCGCCGACCAGCGGGGTCAGCTCGTCGAGCAGCAGGCGGCCCACCGTGCCGAGATCGCGCTGACCCTGCAGCATCGCGGTGAAGCGGGCGAGATTCGTCTTCAGCCAGTCCTGCTCGGTGTTGCGCTCGGTGGTGAGGCGCAGGTTGTCGATCATGGTGTTGATGTTGTCTTTCAGCTGCGCCACCTCGCCGCGCGCGTCGACCTGGATCGAGCGGGTGAGATCGCCCTTGGTCACCGCGGTCGCGACCTCGGCGATGGCGCGCACCTGGTTGGTCAGGTTGGCGGCGAGCAGGTTGACGTTGCCGGTGAGATCCTTCCAGGTGCCGGCCGCGCCCGGCACCGCGGCCTGGCCGCCGAGCCGGCCCTCGACGCCGACCTCGTGGGCGACGCGCGTCACCTCCGAGGCGAACGACCGGAGCTGCTCCACCATGGTGTTGAGCGTCTCCTTGAGGAGCAGGATCTCGCCGCGCACGTCGACGGTGATCTTCTTCGACAGGTCGCCGCCCGCGATGGCGGTCGCCACCTCGGCGATGTTGCGCACCTGCGCCGTGAGGTTCGACGCCATGAAGTTGACGTTGTCGGTGAGGTCCTTCCAGGTTCCCGCGACGCCGGGCACCTGCGCCTGACCGCCGAGCTTGCCCTCGGTGCCGACCTCGCGGGCGACGCGCGTCACCTCGGCCGCGAAGGCGTTGAGCTGATCCACCATCGTGTTGATGGTGTTCTTCAGCTCCAGGATCTCGCCCTTCACGTCCACGGTGATCTTTCGCGAGAGATCGCCCCGCGCGACGGCGGTGGTGACCTCGGCGATGTTGCGGACCTGGGTCGTCAGATTGGCGGCGAGCAGGTTGACGTTGTCGGTGAGGTCCTTCCACGTTCCCGCGACGCCCGGCACGTTGGCCTGACCGCCGAGCCGCCCCTCGGTGCCGACCTCGCGGGCGACGCGCGTCACCTCCGAGGCGAAGCCGTTGAGCTGATCGACCATGGTGTTGAGCGTGTCCTTCAGCTCGAGAATCTCGCCGCGCACGTCGACGGTGATCTTTCGCGACAGGTCGCCCTTGGCGACCGCGGTCGCCACCTCGGCGATGCTGCGCACCTGCGCGGTCAGGTTCGACGCCATCGAGTTGACGCTGTCGGTCAGGTCCTTCCAGGTGCCGGCGACGCCCGGCACCGTCGCCTGGCCGCCGAGCTTGCCGTCGGTGCCGACCTCGCGGGCGACGCGCGTCACCTCCGACGCGAAGCCGTTGAGCTGATCCACCATGGTGTTGATGGTGTCCTTCAGCTCGAGAATTTCTCCGCGCACGTCCACGGTGATCTTGCGTGACAGGTCGCCGCGCGCCACCGCAGTCGTCACCTGGGCGATGTTGCGCACCTGATCGGTGAGGTTGCCGCACATGGCGTTCACCGAGTCGGTCAGATCCTTCCAGATGCCGGCGACGCCCGGCACCAGCGCCTGGCCGCCGAGCTTGCCGTCGGTGCCGACCTCGCGGGCGACGCGCGTCACCTCCGAGGCGAAGCTGCGGAGCTGGTCGACCATCGTGTTGATGGCCTCTTTCAGTTGCAGGATCTCGCCGCGCACGTCCACGGTGATCTTCTTGGAGAGATCGCCATTCGCCACCGCGATCGTCACCTCGGCGATGTTGCGCACCTGCGCCGTCAGGTTGCCGGCCATGGAGTTCACCGAGTCGGTAAGGTCCTTCCACACGCCGGACACCTCGCGAATCTGCGCCTGGCCGCCGAGCTTGCCCTCGGTGCCGACCTCGCGGGCGACGCGCGTCACCTCGGCCGTGAACACGCCGAGCTGCTTGATCATGGTGTTGACGATGGTGGCGGCTTCCAGGAACTCGCCTTCGAGCGGTCGGCCGTCGACCTCGAGCCGCACCGTCTTCATCAGGTCGCCCTGCGCCACCGCGGCGACCGCGCGGGTCACCTCCTTGGTCGGCCACAGAAGGTCGTCGATCAGCCCGTTGACCGACGTCTCCATGTCGGCCCACGCGCCGATCGCCGGGCTGAAGCGGACGCGATGGCGGGTGCGGCCGCGCCGTCCGACCATGTCGCCGACATGCGCCAGCTCCGTCGCCATGCGCTCGTTGGTGGCGGCGATCTCGTTGAACGTGTCGGCGATCTTCCCGGCGAGCCCGACATGGTCGCCGCGCATGCGCACCGAGAAGTCGCCGCTGCGCATCGCCTGCAAAGCGGCGAGCAGGGCGCGCAGCTCGTCGCGATCGATGTCGCCCGCCATGCCACGATCGGTGCTCGCGTCCGTGTCGGCGTTCATCTCGGAGGCGAGTGCCGCGGCCACGACCGGAGTCTCGACGCCTTTGCTCCGGCTCTCGCGCCTCGCCGTCATGTCACGCTCCTTGTTGATCCGGACCGAGTGCCGGCACGTGGGCATGTCGATACCGTTGCGCCGCAGAGATACCGTTGCGCCGCAGAGCTGCGCAGGCGTGCCGCTCCGACAGTACCGTTCCGACGAACGACGCCGGGCGGCGTTCGGTTCCGCCGGAAGAAATCAACGACCGGAACTTTCATCGGGTTCCGTCGATGGAGGGGCGATCGTGGCGGTCGTCGATCATGGCGGTCGGCGATCGCGGTCATGCGCCGATCGCGATGCTCCGTTTCACCAGCAGCTGGCAGCCGATCGTCACGTCGCGGATGAGAGTCGCGCACCCGACGATGCGTCGCCGGCTCGGATGTGGCGCGGTCGAGACTGGCACGTCTGCTCCCGCGAGGCGCGGTAGGAGAATGCCTTCGATCGAGCCATGCACACGCGATCGAGGAAGAGGCGGGGCCGTGCACCCGAGCGCGAGACGCCGACATGCGGCCCTGTGCACCGGCAACGCGGCGTCATTGTGATTTGGCGCGATACACGAGGCCGGACGTCCGCGCTTCGTGATTGAAACGCGGCCGTCCAAAGCGCTTCGACCGTCACCTCCGGCGTGGCTTGAACCCACCGCGCTGGCCGGGGCGGCCCATCGTGGAGCGCGGGCCGGCGGACTTGTCGTCGCCGCCGGGGTCGTGGCCGGACGAATCGTCGTCACGGGCGCGGGTCGGCTTGTCACGGCCGAACGGGATGGACTCGACGCCCGGGCCCATCTCGTCGAGCGAGGGTTTTCGCGGGCGCTTCGCATCGCGTCCCTTGGTGTCACGCCCCTTGGCGTCCGGGCGATGCACGCCGCGCTCGTGCCAGAGCGCGATGCCCATCTCGTCGAGATCCGGCTTGTGCGGGCGGGCGCGGGCCGGCGACGCGAGCGCCGCGCGGGCCTTCGCGAGATCGACCACCTTGGCGGTCGGGTCGTCGGTGACGGCGAGGTTGGTGGCGCGCAGGCGCTTCACCTCGTCGCGCATCCGCGCCGCCTCCTCGAAGTTCAGGTCGGCCGCGGCCTCGCGCATGCGCGTCTCGAGGTCGGCGATGACGGCCTCGAGATTGTGCCCGATGGTCGCCGCCTCCTCGAAGCCGCCGGCGGCCGACAGGCCGTCGCCGCGCCCGGTCGCGACCAGCACGTGATCACGTTCGTACGGGCTGTCGAGAATGTCGGCGATGCCCTTCTTGACGCTCTCCGGCGTGATGCCGTGCTCGGTGTTGTAGGCCTGCTGCTTCTCGCGCCGGCGATTGGTCTCCGCCATCGCGCGCTCCATCGAGCCGGTGACGTGATCGGCGTAGAGCAGCACCTTGCCGTCGACGTTTCGCGCGGCGCGGCCGATGGTCTGGATCAGCGACGTCTCGCTGCGCAGAAACCCTTCCTTGTCGGCGTCCAGGATCGCCACCAGCGCGCATTCGGGAATGTCGAGGCCCTCGCGCAGCAGGTTGATGCCCACGAGGACATCGAAGGCGCCGAGGCGCAGATCGCGAATGATCTCGATACGCTCGATGGTGTCGATGTCGGAGTGCATGTAGCGCACCCGCAGGCCCTGCTCGTGCAGGTATTCGGTGAGGTCCTCGGCCATGCGCTTGGTCAGCACGGTGACGAGCGCCCGATAGCCCTGCGCCGCGACCTGACGCACCTCACCGACCAGGTCGTCGACCTGGGTGCGGGCCGGCCGCACCTCGACGGGCGGGTCGATCAGGCCGGTCGGCCGGATCACCTGCTCGGCGAACACGCCGCCCGACTCCTCCATCTCCCAGCCGCCGGGCGTCGCCGAGACCGCGACGGTCTGCGGCCGCATCGCATCCCACTCCTCGAAACGCAGCGGGCGGTTGTCCATGCAGGACGGGAGGCGGAAGCCGTATTCGGCGAGCGTCGCCTTGCGGCGGAAGTCGCCCCGGTACATGCCGCCGATCTGCGGCACCGTGACGTGACTCTCGTCGATGAACACGAGCGCATTGTCGGGCACGTACTCGAACAGCGTCGGCGGCGGCTCGCCGGGCTTTCGCCCGGTGAGATAGCGCGAGTAGTTCTCGATGCCGGCGCAGCTGCCGGTCGCTTCCATCATCTCCAGGTCGAACAGCGTGCGCTGCTCGAGCCGCTGCGCCTCGAGGAGCCGCCCGGCGTCGGTGAGCTGGGCGAGCCGCCAGCGCAGCTCCGTCTTGATGCCGTCGATCGCCTGCAGGAGCGTCGGCCGCGGCGTCACGTAGTGCGAGTTGGCGTAGATCTTCACGAAGGACAGCTCGTCGGTCTTGTGGCCGGTGAGCGGGTCGAACTCCTCGATGCTCTCCACCTCGTCGCCGAACAGGTTGATGCGCCAGGCGCGATCCTCGTAGTGGGCCGGGAACACGTCGACGGTGTCGCCACGGACCCGGAAGGTGCCGCGGGAAAAATCGGGCGTGCGCTTGTAATGCAGGGCGACGAGGTCGCCGATCAGCCGGCGCTGATCGATGCGGTCGCCGCGCTTCAGCGTGAAGGTCATGGCCGAGTAGGTCTCGACCGAGCCGATGCCGTAGATGCACGACACCGAGGCGACGATCACGACGTCGTCGCGCTCCAGCAGCGCGCGCGTCGCCGAATGGCGCATGCGGTCGATCTGATCGTTGATCGAGGATTCCTTCTCGATATAGGTGTCGGTGCGCGGAACGTAGGCCTCGGGCTGATAATAATCGTAGTAGCTGACGAAATACTCGACGGCGTTGTCGGGAAAGAAGCTCTTGAACTCGCCGTAGAGCTGCGCGGCCAGCGTCTTGTTGGGCGCCAGGATGATGGCCGGGCGCTGCGTCGCCTCGATCACCTTCGCCATCGTGAAGGTCTTGCCCGAGCCGGTGACGCCGAGCAGCACCTGGGTCTTGTCGTGACGCTGGATGCCGTCGACCAGCTCGGCGATCGCGGTCGGCTGGTCGCCCTTCGGCTCGAAGTCGGACTTCACCACGAGGCGGACGCCGCCCTCGCTCTTCTCCGGCCGCGGCGGCCGGTGCGGCGTCCAGGCCTGGTCGGCGAGCTCGGCTCGTCCCTCGCGCAAGAGCTTCTCCAGCGACGCCGCCGTGGCCGTGGTGCCGAGCTCGGACAGCATAGGTTTTGCGGGGCGGCGGCGGGTCGGTTTGTCGTCTTGCGCTGGAGCGCCGGCGTCGGCCTCCGCCAGCTCCCTCCCCCCTCGTGGGGGAGGGGCGGGGAG